>NZ_JANSIM010000040.1:0-38919 GCF_047502655.1 Synechococcus sp. R5-12
TAAATTATTCTCTCTATCCTAACATAAGATCAACACGACCTAGACCAGGCTGTTTTAAACGATTAAAGAACTGTTCTGCACTTTTCTTCGTGAACCCTATTGTAAATATCTTCATGGCCTCGCGCTCCGCTCATCATTTTTTGACATTTTCTCATCTCGATAGGCGACACGCCTGCCTTGAATGAGATAGGCTTCGGCTATAAACTCTTCCCGACTTCTAAACAAGTCCCCCTCTGGAAGTTTGCAAAGGGCAAGAAGACGAGATTCTAGAGCCTCATGAGTCTCCAAAGAGCCATTGGCCAAGATGTGGTTGACCGGAATCCCACTTTGAAAAAGTTTACGCGCCACCAGCAACGATCTATGACATTCAATAGGGTCTTTCTCAGCACACATCAGTGCGATCCGATACCGACTAGAACCTTGGATCAGACGGTCGATCCCTTCGAGGAAGGCTGGCTCATTTGCCAGTCGTTCATACTGAATCCTACCCTGATCATAGCAGCTCGGATTTTCGCTACGTCCTCCCAATTCTTTGCCCAGAAAGACGTAAGCAATACCTGCTGCCGCTAAAGCACTTTTCAACTTTTCTTGTGAATATTGAGGGACGTAACAGCTATATGGACGTGAGCGAACGTCGCCAATACCGGTGATGTTGTACTGGCGCAGTAAGTCTATGAAAAAATCAATCTCGTGGTTTGAGTGACCAATCGTGTAGATCTCTGATTTCATATGAGTCGACCTGAGTAGAGAATAGCCACTATCAGCTTGTAGTAATAGCCCAAGTAGGGATCGCTAAGGCTAACACACAGCACCGGATCGGGGATGTCATATTGACCGTCTTCGCCCATTAGGAAATCCCGTTCAATCACAGGATCGGTAACATCCATGCAGTATTTTACTCCCTTGTATACAAACTCGCCGCGTACTCTACGCTTAGAATTCGGGTATCCTGGTGCCTTGTAACCAACCAACAGACGCAAATGCTCGACCGGTACAAGGTAAAGAGAAACTCCGCTTTCTCGCCCGACACTTAACCGGTTGTTCCACCCAGCATAGCTGCTCTCGCCAGTGCCCCAGAGATTCTCAGGGTTGTCTAGCCAACTGTTGATATCCTCCCAAGGCAGGTGGCCAACTTTTTTCCAGCGGTGCTTTGGATTGATAACGTGGTTCTCCCTCTGGTGAGGTAGTGGCTGAGGTGTATCACAAGAGACACAGAGAATATCAAGAAGTTCTGGGTCGCCACCGCTTAGGAAGGCTCGTGGATGTAGTTGTCAAACACGGCAAAATTGCTCAGGGCAGGATCCGGCTTGAGGCTGGATCCCATCAAAAAGCTGACCTTGGGATAGTCTTTGGCTACTTCCCGCGCTTCCCGCTCCACCCCGAAGACCTCACCCACCAGCAGTTGGACGCCGCTCTCGGCATACTGACGCAGCACCCGTGGGTAGTCGGTGTTGGAAACTGACTCTGACCAGGTGTAGTCAATATCCCCCCGCTTCTGGGCAGCCATCAACGCTTTATGGATCCGGCTCACCCACTGCTGCTCAATGGGAACCGTATAAACCCCGGCCACCTTCAGCTTGGTTCCTTGAGCCACCGCGGCATCGCGAACCAACCAGCGGCTCCCCATCAGGCCAGCCACAAAAGCCCCAGAACGCAGGCAGAAGTCCCGCCGGGAGAGTTCTAAACGTGCCATAGTCGCTTCTGTTGAGGTTAGTTCGAGATCGGGTTACTGCTCGGCTTATCCTAAGGGGGAGATCCCTGAAAATATGTATCCTGAAATACAATTTTTTGAGAAGGAGCTTGTTTGTAATTGAAATACAATTTTTTGAGAAGGAGCTTGTTTGTAATGGACAACGAAGTTTCGCTGACGGTTGGAATGGATGTAAGGGCCAAGTCCTCTCAAATCAGCTCTCGATAGATTATCCCTCTGACTACTTGGTTGATATCTTGCACAACCGGATGCTGTTGGGGACTACAGCCCTCTTTTATAAAGTGAGCAATAACCCAATCAACTGGTTTCCTAAATTCGGGCTTTGAGGTAATTTAAGACATCTTTATCTGATTTGGCCTATCATTCAGTCAACTGTAGTTGCTTCTTTCCATCCTAAGTTCAAACAAATAGCCACAACATATGGATCTCATTTTGCGCCGGGCCAATTTGCCGGATGGCCGCAAGGGAATCGATATCGGTATCCAGGGGGATCGCATTGTGGCTCTGGAAAGCAACTTACAAGCCACTGCCCCCCAAGAAATTGATGTCAGCAACCGCTTGGTGTCGCCCCCCTTCGTGGATGCCCACTTTCACATGGATGCCACCCTCACCTATGGGATCCCGCGCGTCAACCAGTCGGGCACCTTGCTAGAAGGGATCGCCCTCTGGGGGGAGTTGAAGCCGCTGTTGACCCCCGAGGCAGTCATAGAGAGGGCCTTGACCTATTGCGACTGGGCAGTGGCGCGTGGGATCCTGGCCATCCGCACTCATGTGGATGTGTGCGATCCCAACCTGTTGGCGGTGCGGGCGCTGCTGGAAGTCAAGCAAAAAGTGGCTCCCTACTTGGATTTGCAACTGGTGGCCTTTCCCCAGGATGGCTACTATCGCTCGCCAGGGGCGGTGCAGCTTCTGGAGAAGGCTCTGGATTTGGGGGTGGAGGTGGTGGGCGGGATCCCCCACTTCGAGCGGACGATGGCCGAAGGGACGGCTTCGGTGCGGGCCCTGTGCGAGATTGCTGCGGCGCGCGGCCTGCGGGTGGATCTGCACTGCGACGAGACGGACGATCCGCTTTCGCGCCATGTGGAAACCTTGGCCTACGAAACGCTGCGGCTGGGCTTGCAGGGGCGGGTAGCCGGATCCCATCTAACTTCCATGCACTCGATGGACAACTACTACGTCAGCAAACTGATCCCCCTGATGGCCGAGGCAGAGCTGGGGGTGATCGCCAACCCGCTGGTCAATATGGTCATCCAAGGTCGCCACGATACCTACCCCAAGCGGCGGGGGCTGACCCGGGTGCCCGAGCTGATGGACGCAGGCTTGACGGTAGCCTTTGGCCAGGATTGCGTGATGGATCCCTGGTACCCTTTGGGCAGCGGCAACATGCTGGAGGTGGCCCACATGGCCATCCACGCCGCCCACCTGACAGGCTATGAGCAGATGCGCCAGTGTTTCTTGGCGGTTACGGAGAATCCGGCCCGCATTCTGGGGTTGGAAGGCTACGGCCTAGAACCCGGTTGCTATGCCGATCTGGTGGTGCTCCAGGCTGCTGATGCCGTCGAAGCCATTCGCCTGAAACCGGCTTGCCTGTATGTCTTCCGCCGGGGCCGGCTGATCGCCCAAACCCCGCCTGTGGTTGCCCAGCTCCATTTGCCTGAGCGCCCCACCCAGGTGGAGTTCAGCCGCCAGCTTTGGACCTCATCGGCGCACGGTACCGCTGAAGCCGCTGGCCTTGAATTGCTCCAGGGTGAGGGGCAGGGGGCTGGTTATGGGCACCGAGATGCGAATTGAAAAAGGGCTCTCGCCGGGAGGAACTTCTGCAATGGCCCCCAGGCGGGTACGCTCCGGCAGAACCTCGTTGCCGTTGGCATCGTAAAGCCGACCGAAGACATCCGCGTTCAGCAGGGTATTTTTGGAGCGGTTGACCACTGTGCCTTCGACGAACAGGCACCTGGCCGGTATGGGGTTGCCGTTGCTGGTCACCAGGTTGGTGTATTCGGGGGTATCGGGACAGGGGGTGACGTGGAGATCCTTCAGTTGCAGGGGGATCGCCCCAAAGCCCATCAAGAGCACCGCCAATGCCACACAGCCAAAGCTCATGCAGACAAGACGCAGCTTTTGGGTTAGCCACTGCGCCGGCTTCCAAACTTGGCTCATCGTTTTTCCTCCAAGGCCCACCCTCTTTAGTCTAGGGGATCCCCGTCTCGTAGAACCTCTCCTCGGTTTGGATCCCATCCAGGCGCTGATCCCAAGGATCCTGAGGTAGAGGCTGCTCCAGTAGGCAGGCTTGGGGGACAATGCCCCACTTGGGCACACTGGGATCCGGCAAAGCGGCCAAAAAGCGGTCGTAATAGCCGCCGCCATAGCCCAAACGCCTTCCCCAACGATCGCAGGCCAGGGCAGGCACCAGGATCAAATCCGCCTTGCCAGGGTCGATAACTGTGCTGCCGGGAGAAGGCTCCAGCAAGCCCCAGCAGTTGGGGACAAGCTCAGCCGGCTGGTAGCGGTGCCACTGCATTTGCCGCCGCGGCAGACAACGGGGGATCCCCCACTGCTTCTCTGGAAAAATGGCAAACAGGGATCCCAAGTCCACCTCGGAGCCGAAGGCCACATAGGCCAGGATGGTTTTGGCGGCCAAAAGTTGGGGGCAAGAGGCCAAATGAGCCACGATCTTCTGGCTGATAAGGGATCTGTCCAACCTCTGCCGTAGCTGGCGAAAGTGCTGGCGCAGGCGAGCTTTTTCTAGGGCAGGATCTGCTGCCAGAGAACTGGGCCGCCAAGAAGAAGACAGTTCCGGGGAAGGGAGTTCCTGCACAAGCCCAATGCCGCTTGGATATTCGGTCTCTGCAAGATCTGAATCTACTGGATGGCCAGGAGCTCCACTTCAAAATCCAAGGTGGCGTTGGGGGGGATCACCCCGCCTGCCCCGCGGCTGCCATAGGCCAACTCCGGCGGAATGCGCAAGTACCGCTTGCCCCCCACTCGCATGGTGGCCAGCCCTTCCTCCCAACCGCGGATGACTTGGCCCACTCCGTAGGTGAAGACAAAAGGCTGATTGCGCCTGTAGGAGCTATCGAAGATGGTGCCATCCTGTAGTTTGCCCACGTAGTTCACCACCACCGTTTGCCCCGGCTGAGGCGAAGGCCCACTGCCTTGAGTGATGTCGTAGTATTGCAATCCCGACTCGGTGGTGATGAAGTCCTTGGCTGGGGATTGCACGCTCACCACCGGATTGTCTTTGGCCCGCGACAGAGCCACGGCCGGCTGGCCGCCCCACACCCCGAGCCACAGCAAACACAGCACCAGCAGCAGCACCCGTTTCATCGTTGGCATCCCCCCGCCGCCGACTTTTGGCTTTCCTTTAACAATCTTAGGGGATCCCGTCAGCCTTTCAGTTCGGCAAATTCGATAATTTGACCCTGGTGATCCCGCACCCAAAAGACGAAGGGCTTCTCGGAGCGAATGCTGTTGCGGATCCCTTGTTTGTTGATTCGCTTCAGAAGGGCCTTAAGGGACTCCCGCTCATAGCTGACATGGCGATAGCGAACGCCGCTGCTGCGGCCCGCTGCCGGTACAGTCCCGTAAGCAGAAGCAGATGAGGAGCTAGGCCTAGAGGCGTTGCCGTAGGAACCGGACCCCGCATAGGGATCTGTAGAGCCAGGGATCACGTGCAATTGAACATTGTCGGAGAGTTGGTACCAAAGTCCGGGGGTATCCAATTGGGTGGGCCCAGAGGTGGGACGGGCTTTGGCATCGAAGCGGGGACTGAGGCCAATATCCCCTGGAAAGTAAGCGGATCCTAGGCTGTAGCCGACCATGCTTTGCTCGTAGCCGTAGTAGTACTGCAGGGGCAGCTCCGCTTCCGGCAGTTTCAACACCTTCTCGTAAAACCCTCTGGCCTGCTCCAAGTCCGGCACGATGATGGTGTGGACGCGGGGAGCGCCGCTTAAGAATGTCCACATGGCCCCCCCATAGGCCGATAGCAGCAAAAACATCAGCCCCTTCGTGGAGAGCAAAACCTCCAGGGGGATTAGGGGCAGCATCAGTCCAGGTGGGATGACCATCGGCACTTGTCCCTTCGCGGGTGGCTCTATGTCCAGTATAGGATCCGGGGAGAATCCTGGCCTTGGCCCACGCTCGATGAAGCTTGCTCTGTTTGCCCCCAGCCCGCGCGCCCGCCGGTTGGCCAACTCTCTGATCCCGCTCTTGGGCAAGGAGGTGAGCTGCTGGAGCAAAGCTGACCCGCAGGGGCTGCCCTCCCCCTGGCAGGCTTACGGGGATCCCAAGGATCCCACAGCGCCAGGCTCCCTAGCAGAAGCCGTTGCCCAAACCTGGCCCCAGGTGCAGGGCTGTCTCTTCATCTTGGCCGCAGGGTCGGTGGTGCGGCTCATTGCCCCCCTCTTGCAGGACAAGCAGCGGGATCCAGCGGTGGTGGTGGTGGACGAAGCCGGTCGCTGGGCTATTAGCCTGTGCGGGGGACATGTGGGGGGGGCCGATGCCCTGGCGCGGCAGGTGGCCGCTACCTTGGGAGCCCAGCCGGTTCTCACCTCTGCTTCCGAGGGGCTGGGGATCCCGCCTTTGGATTTGCTGGGGGATCCCTATGGCTGGCGGCGGGGCCAAGGGGATTGGAATGAGGTGGCCGCTGCCTTGGCTCGTGGGGAGCCCGTGGCCGTTCACCAGACCTGCGGCACGCGGCTTTGGCGACAAGCTTGGCCGGCAGATCATCCCCTAGTGGCCTCCTCTCCTCCCCATCCCGTTGCCCAGATCTGGATTGGGGAATACCTCTCCACTCCCATGGGGATCCCGACAGTGCACTGGCATCCGCGGGTGCTGTGGGTGGGGGTGGGCTGCGAGCGGGGCACTACCCGCGTTTGGCTAGAGGGATCCCTGCGCCGCCTGTTGCAGGCCCATGGGCTGGCTTTTGAGGCCATTGCCGGCTTGGCCACCTTGGAGCTGAAGCAAAACGAGCCAGGTCTTCTGGAGCTGGCCCAAGCCTATGGCTGGCCCATTGAGTTTTTCTCGGCAGAGGCCTTGGCCGGGATCCCGGTTCCCCACCCTTCGGAGGCCGTTCGGCAGGCGGTGGGCACTCCCTCCGTAGCCGAGGCGGCTGCTCTTTTGGCGGCTCAGATCTGGGGAAGAGGTGACCGAGCTTTTGAGAGGCCCTCTTGCGTTGCGGAGGGGAAGGCAACTCTTCTCTGCCCCAAGCAGGTCTTCACGTCAGAAACCGAAGGGGCCTGCACCCTGGCCATTGCCCGCGCGGCGCAGGAGTATTCCCCTCGCAGCGGCCACCTCTGGCTCATCGGCACTGGTCCTGGGGATCTGGGTCAATTGACTTTGGCTGCCCGTATGGCTTTAACTCAGGCCGATGTGGTTGTTGGCTACCAGCTTTATCTGGATCTGGTGGATCCCCTTTTGCACCCCGGCCAAATCCGGGAGGCCTCTCCCATTACCCAAGAGCTGCAGCGGGCCAAACAGGCCATCGCTTGGGCGCAGCAGGGGCTGAAGGTGGCGGTGATTTCTTCGGGGGATGCGGGCATTTACGGCATGGCGGGCTTGGTGCTGGAGTGCTTGGTCCGCTCTGGCTGGGATGGGATCCGCCCTTCTCTGGAGGTGCTGCCGGGGATCTCTGCCTTCCAGGCGGCTGCTGCCCGGCTGGGGGCTCCGCTGATGCACGACTTCTGCGCCATTTCCCTCTCGGATCTGCTTACCCCCTGGCCAGTGATTGCAAAACGCCTGCAGGCGGCTGCAGCTGCCGATTTTGTGGTGGCCCTCTACAACCCCCGCTCGCGGCAGCGGCTGGATCCCTTCTTCAAGGCTCTACAGATCTTTCTGCAGGCCCGACCCGCCCATACCCCCGTGGCTTTGGCCCGCAACCTCTACCGCCCCGGCGAAACCCTCCACCTCACCACCCTAGGGGAGCTGGATCCAGAGCAGGTGGACATGCTCACCCTAGTCTTTATCGGCAACTCCCAGACCTTTCGCCATGGGGAGCGGCTGATTACCCCGCGGGGCTACCGCTTGGGCGAGCCCACCTGACTCCTGGGCTCCAGACTCAAAACACCCTCAGATGCCGGGGATCCAACTGCAGCCACCAGGGGGATCCCCAAGTCTCCACCTCGCGCCAGCGCTCCCGCCACACCTCAGCTTGCAGGTGATAGTCCTGGCGGTGGGCAGGAGGGCTGCCCAGCTTAAAGAAGAGGGTCAGCCGGTGGGGGGTCTCGCTCCACTTCACCAGCCAAGCGGGAAACGTGTTGGGCAGCTTCCCGTCGGGCCGGAAGGTGAGGTGGTGGGCGCGGATGGCGATGTATTCTCCCGCTGGGGATCCCTGTACCTGCAGCTCACAGCCCCAATCCAAGGCCAGCACCCGTTGAGGGCCCAGGAGCTTGGCCCGCGAGATGTTTTTGCAACCCGTCAGTTGCGCCACACTAAGGCAGGGGGGAGCCTCAAATAGCTGACGCTTGTCCCCCTGGGCAATGATTCGCCCCTGCTCCATTACAGCCAGATCCCCGCAGAGGCGGAAGGCTTCCTCGATGTTGTGGGTTACCAAAAGCGTGACTCCCTTGTAGCCCGCTAGGATTTCCCCCATCTCCTGCTCCAGTTGGCTGCGCAGGTGGGCATCCAAAGCAGAAAAAGGCTCATCCAGCAGCAAGATCTCCGGCTCAGAAGCCAAGGCTCGCGCCAGGGCCACCCGCTGCTGCTGTCCTCCGGAGAGCTCCGTGGGATAGCGGTTTTCCCAGCCCTTCAGCTTGACCAACCGCAGCTGGGCCTGGATCCGCTCTTGTTTTTCCGCTTCGCTCAAGCCCGCAGGGATCCCAAAAGCGATGTTCTGGGCGACGGTGAGATGGGGAAACAGAGCGTAGTTCTGGAAGATCACCCCTACCCGTCGCTGAGCGGGGGGCAGCCGGATCCCCTGTTCGGCGTCAAACAACGCCCGCTCGTTGAGCAAAATGCGCCCACCATCCGGGGTTTCGATCCCGGCAATGCAGCGCAAAAGTAGGCTTTTGCCGGATCCAGAGGCCCCCAGCAGTCCTAATGGCCGCCCGTCGCAGCTCAGTTGCGCCTGCAGCTCAAATTGGGGCAGCTTCTTGTCAATGTCCACCCAGAGGCGGGGGGCCGGAGTTGAGAAATCCAGATCCCTTCTGGCCAGAACCCGCAGGGGGCGAGGGGGAAGCTGCTGCAGAGGCTGTCGCTGAAACCAAAGGTTAACTGCCGTCATCACCCCCAAGGACAACCCCAAGACCAGGGCCGAGCTGATGGCCGCCCCCCGCATATCCCCCGCCTGAACGGCAAAGAAGATGGCCATGGACAGGGTTTGCGTGCGGCCTGGGATGTTGCCTGCCAGCATCAAGGTGGCGCCAAACTCCCCCAGAGCGCGAGCAAAACTGAGGGTAACCCCCGCTAGGATCCCTGGTAAGGCCAAAGGGATCAGCACCCGCGTAAAAATCTTGGCCCTACTTGCTCCCAGGGTGCGGGCTGCCGCCACCAGCGTCGGGTCGATCTGCTGGAAAGCTCCCAGGGCCGTGCGGTACATCAGGGGCAGGGCCACCACCGCTGCCGTGATCACCCCGGCATACCAGGTGAAGATGACCGACAAGTTCAGCGAGGCCAAAAGTTGTCCCAGAAGGGTTCGCCGGCCAAACAGCAGCAGCAACAGGAAGCCCACCATGGTGGGCGGCAACACCAGCGGCGCCAACAAGAGGGCCTCGATGAGAGAGCGCCAGCGACCTCGGTAGTGCAACATCCCGTAAGCCGCCAGCGTCCCCACCCCAAAGGTGATGCCCGTGGCCAAGCCGGCAATCCGTAGGGAGATCCAAAGCGGGGATAGGTCGTAGTCGCTCATTTGGAGTAACTCATCCGCGCCATTGCAGAGGGATCCCTCACAGGCGGATAAAGCCGTACTTCACAAACACCTCTGCTGCTTCTTCTGAGGTTAAAAACTCCAAGTAAGACCGTCCGGCGGGAGTATCGCGCACCAAGGCCACCGGATAGACAATCGGCGTAATGGGATCCGCCGTAGCCACTACTCGCACCCGATTTGAAAGCTGAGCATCCGAGGTAAACAGGATCCCAGCGTCGGCATTGCCCTGCTCCACCGCCGTCAAAATTTCCCGCACCGTGCTGGCAAACACCATCTTGGGCCGCAGCGTCTCAAACACCCCCGCCTCGGTGAGAATTTCCTGGGCATAGCGTCCGGCGGGCATGGCCTGCAGATCCCCAATGGACAGAACCCGGATCTCTTCCGCCACCAAGTCGGCAAAATCCTGAACCTTGGTTCTGGCATTGGCAGGCACAATTAAAGCCATGCGGTTGCTGAGAAGATCTCGCCGGGATCCTGCCACCAGCAGGTTTTGCTGGGCAAGGGCGTCCATAAAAGAGGCGGCTGCGAAAAATACCACGTCCAGAGGCGCCCCCTGCTCCACCTGTTGCTGGAGAGAGCCGGAATTGGCGAAGTTGTACTCAACCTTGATGTCGGGATAGCGGGCGGTGAACAACCGGTCGATTTCCGTTAAAGCCGGTTGCAAGCTCACCGCAGCCCCCACCAAAATGGGCTGAGATTGCGCCAAGCCGGGAGCCGACCCCCACCTCAAAGCCAGAGCGGCCAGGATCCCCAGGAATAACATTGCAGTTCTTCGTTTCATAGCCATTTTTCTTTGACCCGTGACAACTCTCAGAACAGGAAAATCCGCCAATGGTTCGGTGCTTTTGACTGTCGGAATTGGGTTGTAATTTGTATCTGTAGATACACACCTAGACTATCGGCAGCCATTCCTCCCCAGAGGCAACGATAAGCATCTGATAGTATTGAAACCGGTGTTGAATGACCATCCGGCAAGCTCCTCTCTTGTTCAGTTCGGTCAACACCCCTGTTGCTCTGCTTGTTCAACAAAGGAGAAGTCATGCAAATCAGCACTCGCAACTTGTTTAAAGGAACTGTAAAAAGTGTCCAGGTGGGCATGGTCAATGCCGAAATTGTTCTGGAAGTTGCACCGGGTATAGAAATAACAGCCATTATTTCTAAGCACTCTGCCGAACGGTTGGGCATAGCAGTTGGGAAAGAAGCGTATGCTGCCATCAAAGCCTCGGATGTGGTCATTGCCGTGGATGAGTGAGTGGATGAGTGAATTGAGTAACTGGCCTAGACTTGATGTTGCCTGGGATCCAAATACAGGGCTTTGATAAGGCGCTGGCGATCGTTTAGGCTGATCTGAAGCCGCCCATTCTCTACATCCCGCACCCAGCTCTGGCTGCGCCCCAGCCTCTGGGCCAATTCCCGCTGGCTGATTCCCTTTTGCTGGCGTGCCGCCGAGATATCCGCTCCACGCAAAGCTTTGCTTGAGGGGAAGTCTTTTGGGTTTTCGGGAGGGCCAGGGAGATCCGAGTCTGTTGCAACAGGCGCAGACTTTGCCCTACGCCGCTGCCGAGATCCCGATTCTCGGGTTGGGGATCTGGCTTCTTGAACTACTCGACGATGCCAGTCGGAGGGCAGATGAAATCGTTGAATGCGAGCCTGCATCAAGAGTCCCCACTTGCCCCGCGGCCCGGCAGCCGTCAGCAAGCCACCGTTGTTGGCATCTTCAATCCAAAAGTTCAATGCCTCGTCCGCATCCTCGGGCACAGCTTCCAGGCGAGCCCACAGGGGTTGAATGGAAGAAGGATAGGTGAGGGGATCGAACTCCGGCTTGAGGCCGTAGTGGTTGAGAACCTCCAGATCGCTTTCAAAGGTGCGCACCAGCCGTTTGCGTTCTTGGAGATTGAGATAAGCTTCCTGCAGTCGCTCTTCCCCGTAGGCCACTCGCATCAGGGTGGGCACCGTCAGACGCTGTTGCCGCCCCATCCTCACTTTGAACAACAGCCACAGCAGCAGGCGCATGGCTCCTTCATGGTGTTGCCAATGGCTCATCACGGCCTGCAGCAGGGATAGGGGCAGGCTGCTGTACTGATAAAAGGCTTGCCCCTGGCGGCACCCTTGTCGATTGAGAAAGTACCGTGTCCATTCGCCGGGCTGAATCGCCCAAGTCAGGCCCACCAGATGGTTGCAGCCCTGCTCATCTTTTTGAAAGTGGCGATGCATCTTGAGCAGCCTCCACAGAGGGCCAGCCGGTACCGAAAACCCCTTCACCCGCCCCTGATCCGGCCAATCGATGGAGACTTGAATCCGACAGAGCTGCTCTATCCAGGTCATGAACAGGTGGAGACGGGTCATCTTGCTCAGATCTTTACGTTTATCCCAGCCCAAATAGGACTCCAATTGTGAGTCGGTGAAAACAAAGGATTCCTTCCAGGGGCTATCCAACCCGGCGGCATAGGCAGCAAAAATAAGATGCAAACAGGCAGTTCGCACATCGATCGGAGCACTTTGTGGGATCCCGTCCAAACATAGAGTTAGGGTCAGAGATCCCTGGTTGTGGCCAACAGATTTCTGATAGCAAACCTGGTTATCTCCCTGCTTTTGCAGATTGAGAGATTGAAATTGAGATAGGAAATTGCAAGCTTCCCAGACCACAATTGACGAAGCAAAAGCCTGGCTATGGCCGTTCAAAAATAGAGGTGGACTGCTGCGAATGCGGGCCGTGACCGTGCGGTTGCGCCCCTTCATGGCTTCATAAGGCTGCGGGGCAGAACCGGGACACAGGCTAACACACTGAGGTTCTGGGAAGAAACCTTCGCAGTCATTGCACAACAGAGGATTAATCCAGTATTCCCCATCCTGGACAACGATAGCTTTTGTAGGACAGCTATCTACGCAAGCGTGGCAACCGATACAATCCCCTGAGATTTGATAAGCCATAGCCCTCAAACTCCATAGCGTTTCCCTGTAGCTCTCCTTTGTTCACGCCTGCTATCGCATCTGCAAAACCCTAAACCCGGCCATGGAGACCTTCCTCGCAAAGCCGTGGCAGCCCGGCGAGAGACCTTAGTTTAAGGTCTGTTTCCTAAGCTCAATTCGTGAACTGGATTGAACGATACCTCAAAAGATCCCCGGCAGGCCAGGGAGATTTGGTCTAGGGTGAACCTTCTGGAAAGCTTTGTTTTCTCTTAACTTCTAATGTTTGCAGTGAACTTTTGAGATGGCTTTGCAGGCTACTCCTCCCCCCTTGAGAGCCTTTTAGGGATCCGAACTGCAACAAGTGTCAGGCGAAACGCTCAATAACCAAGCCGACACAAGGTCGTCCGCCCACCCAATACGTCGATTCATCGGCAAGGTTGTGGCTTGGCTCTAGATGCCAACCCAAGGGATTGGGTTCTAGCTCCAGCGCCCGCACGATTTCCTCTGGGCTTAGTCCTGTGCAGAGTTGGATGTGTTGCAACTTGGGGAAAGGCTTTTCCACAAGGCTAAGCTCTTCAGCAGCTTTAAGGATGGAGCCCAGGTGCAACAAACAGGTGTTCATGGCTTTGCTCCCAAATCAAGATAGGTTATGAAGAGATGAGCTTCCCTTACTTTGAGTGTCCCTCATTACAGGTTAAAAATTGGGTAAATAGACTACATTTTAGAAGGCTCTTGGCAAATTTAAGATTGTTTTCTTATTCGGTTCTTGGGTAGACATCAAGGCGCAACGGGGATCCATGTAAACCCAGATGGGTTTAGCTAAATGAGCAGGAAGGGAAAGTTGGCCACTGGGTAGGAGTAGGATCCACTCAGGGTGACGTTGGATAACCTGGAGATAGGTACCTGGAGTGAGACCCATTTGCTGCAATTGGGCGCAAGCAGCTTCGGATCCGCGCAGTTGGTAGATGCGACCTTCTTCTCCAACCTTCATGAGTTGGAGAGGAGATATGGTTATTGAGATCTTAGGAACCGTGGACGGGGCCAACATACAGGGATCCCTAATCTTAGAAGAGGCCATTTGAGCCTTGCCCGAGTCCATTTGCGAGCAGCTTGGAAGCAGCGATCTATCAAACCAAGTAAGCTTCCTGGTGAGTGCGAATCGTACAATTGGAGCGAGGTTTAGCCACGCAGAGCAGCACAAATCCTTTGGCTATTTGCTCCTCATCCAGAAAGGTTTGCTCCGATTGATCGACTTCTCCTTCTACCACTTTGGCCACGCAAGAGGAACAACTACCGGAGCGGCAGGAAGAGGGCAAATCCACATCTTGAACCTCAGCCGCTTCTAGGATGGTTGAATCTTCATCTACTGAGATATAGGTGTCGAGCCGTCGTTTTGGGTTAACCAAGTGAACTGTGTAGGTAGCCATGATGAGATCTCCAGAGAGTTGACGAGGGGTAAACAAGGGAGCTTAGGCAGGGATCCCAGGGCTGCATTCGCCCCGCTCTCCCAAAGAGCTGCAGCCGGCACAGCCGCCGACAGCATCTGGACAACCGTAGTCTTGAAAGACTCGGAATAGCTTCTCCTGCTGCGGAGTAGAGGTGAGAAAGGTTTGGTACGCTTTTTCCAGCGCTTGCCGGGCTTGCTCCAGCCATTCTTCTTCGCTGCCCTGGAAGTGCTCCAGAGGAGCCAGATACTGAGCAAATTTGCGTAAGATATGCAGGCGATTCACGTTGACCACCCGCGGATCGTAGGGGAGCTCGAAAAAAGCGAAATAATCCTCGGCATTGACTAGGGCTTGGAAGTCTTTCCAACGGCGGTTGTGGTTCCAACTCATCGGCAGGTCTCCAGGGTTTTCAAGCGTTGTCTGAGGGTGTGCAGCCGGGCAAACAGGGCATAGGTGCGGGCTGCCAAGTCGGGGAGTCGCTCGAACCCGTCGGGTAGCCCCTCGGCCAGATCGTGCAGATCCATTTTCAGTTGGCCTGCTTTGCTGTTTAGGCGCTTGATCTCGCTGCGGAGCTGGTCGGCAGAGAGGTGTTCGAAGGGCTCGAAAGCCAGGTCGTTCACAACATTCTCAACGTCACTCTCATTCAACATGGGCAAGGCACTCCTAATTGCTGAAGAAAAAGAAGAAAAAATGGCTGCCGGGACGGAGACAAGCGGCTACAGTCGGCCCACCTCAGGGTAGGTTCGGGCCAGTTGGATCCCTTTGTCGATAAGGGCAGTAGCTTTTTCAGTGAGCTGTTCGAGAGACTCGAAACCGAAGCGATGGGCGTCTCGCAGGGTGTTGACCACCAACAACAGCCGCCCCGAGAAGACCAGCACCCAACCAAAGCCTTCGCTGTTGAGATCCAGCACCACCTGAGCCAGGAGGCCCGTCTCCTTTTCGATCAGGGCGGCAATGGCGCGGTAGTAGATGAGGATGCGGCTCCGCACTGCCGGATCCACCTCCCCTTCGAGGGATATCTGGCGTTTTTGGGCTTTGGTGACGACAAAGGGCTTGAGCAGCAACTCATCACTCCAGGCGCGGTAGGTGCCGTAGGGATCCGCCGCCCGCATCTGGCGAACGATCTCTTGCAAGATGGGGCTGGTCGAGGGAGAGAGAGGGGTGACGGTCATGGCTGAGCCTCCACAACTGGAGTTGAGGACTCCGGTCTGCTGACGCGCTCGGCCAAGAGCACTTTGCGCAGCCAGGGGGGAGGATTGTGCAGGGTGGTTACCAGGCGCTGCAACAAGCTCTCGATGGATTCTTCTTCCGACTGCACTTTGATGGGGGTGATGCGGCGGTTGATCAGGCGGGCGGCGGCACTGCTGCCAATGGCAGCCACGTAGATGAGGGTGACATCGGCCAAAGCCTGCAGCTTGGGCACCAGCTTGTCCTCGTTGCCATCTGCCTCCAAGTTGCCCCCAAAGGTGAGGGTCTTACAAAATCGGTAGCCTTCGGGGGTGACTTCGTAGAGGTCGATCTGGTTGGCCCAGCCAAAGTGGGCATTGACGTGCTTGCCGTCGCGGGTTGTAAAGGCCACTTGCATAGGCGTTCTCCTTAGAACCGTGAACTTGAGGGTTTAGGGGAGCTAGGGGGATCTAGCTCGAAGCTCTGGATCCCTTAGAATCCATGCCCAGAAACCTGGGGTGGGCTGGGGTGACGGGCTTCCTCCTGCTCCATCAGCAGGTTGCCGACAGCAAACAGTTGGGATAGGGTGCCGCGATAGCCCACCTGACAGAGGTGGTTGGCCCCCAGCCGGTCGAAGATGGGGATCCCCATCCGATGCACCGGGATCCCCAGCCGCTTGCCCAGGCGCGCCACGTGGGAGTTGCCCACCAGCAGGTCAGCCCCGGGTGCTAGCTCCTCCAGATCCCCCAGATCTCCCACCCGCACTGCCTCAATGGGAAGGGTGGTCAAGTGGGGATCCGGTGTGGGACTGATGGCCGCCTGGATCTGACAGCCCATATCCAGCAGCCAGTCCACCCACCCCCAGAGCAGATCGGCTTCTAGGGCCAAGGCAATCCGCTGGTTGCCGAAGAAAAAGTGGCAATCCAGGAGGGCATCCTGGACTTGGCTGCGCTGGCGGCGGTAGCGAGAGGGCACCGGCTGCTGGCTGTGATCGGCCAAGGTTGCCAAAAAGGGATCCACAGCCTTGAGACCGGTCAGGTGGGGGAAAACCCGATAGGGGGTGCCAAAGCGCTGGGCCAGGATCTGAGCGGCAGGGCGCATGCTCTCGCCGACAGCTATGGTGAGGCCGGAACGCCCGAGCTGGCGCAATTGCTCAAGGGTGGTGCCGCCGTCTGGGGTCGCCCTAAAGCCGGTGCCCAAGTGTCCGTCCAGGGAACCCGCGGGATCCGGCACCAGGATCGGCTCTAGGCCAAAAGCCTCCACCATTTCTTTGATCTCCTGGGCGTCGGCAGGGGTGAGGGCAGGCCCGCACAGCACCGTTACCTGAGCAGGGTGGACGGATCCCGACGGCGATTCCGGCAGGGTGCTGACCAAGCTGTTGACGGCGATGGCATAGCCGTCTTGCAGGGATCCCTTAAAGTCAGGCGTGGAGGCCAAGACGATGGGCAGATCCTGCAATTGCGGCTGGCGCCGGCGCAGCTCTCGCAGGATGCGCGGCATATCGTCGCCGCGGGTTTCCGTGAGGCCGGTAGTGAGGAGGCCGATTAGCTCCGGCTGGGCCTTCTCCACCAAGGTGAGAATGGCAGCTTCGACATTCTCCTCGCCTCCCAAGATGGTGTCCACCTCGGACATGGCAGTGGTGGACATGGGAATGGCCTCGCGGAAATGGCGTACCAGCAGCGCTTTGGCAAAGGCCGTGCAGCCCTGGGAACCGTGGAAGAGGGGCAGACAGCCCTTGATCCCCAGAAAGGCCAGGGCCGCCCCCAGCGGAGCGCTGAGTTTGAGGGGGTTGACGCTGAGGGGCTTGCGTTCTTGGATGAGCTGGGCCATCATCCCACCTCCTCTTCGGCTGGAGTCTCCCAGGGGGCAGGCCGTCGCAACTGCTCCCAGATGGGGCTGTGGAGGGCGGCATCGATCTCCCGCGCCAAGTTCACCAGGCCGCGATAGCCGGCATAGGCATGGTGCCGCTCCTGGTTGATGTCCAGAAAGGGGATGCGGGCCTTGAGGGCGGTGTACTGGTTGCGTCCGCCGGCGATGAGCAAGTCCGCTTTCGTGCGCTCCACCACCTTGAGCAGCTCTTGCGGGCTGCCCTTGTCCAAGAGAATGCCATCCTGGCCAAGCAGCTCGCGGATGCGGGCTTTGTCTTCTTCGGTGCTTTTGCGGGTGCTGGTGGCCGTTACCTGCATCCCCAGATCTCGAGCGGCGGAGATGATCGACCAACTTTTCACCCCGCCGGTATAAAGGACAACTCGTTTGCCCGCCAGCCGCTGCCGGTAGGGGGCCAAAGCCGCCTCGGTGGCGCGAGTTTCCCGCTCGATGAGGGCCTCGGTACGCTCCTGCAGTTCGGGATCCTTCAGCCCTTGGGCAATGGCCCGTAGGCAGTGGTTCATCTCCTGCAGCCCGTAAAAGGAAGCCTCAATGTAGGGGATCCCATAGCGCTCCTGCATCTTGCGGCCCACATTGAGCAGGGCTTTGGCGCAGATGAGGACGTTCAGCTTGGCCCGGTGGGCGGTACAGATCTCGCGGTAGCGGCCATCGCCGGTGATCTTGGCCAAGATGCGGATCCCCAGCTCGTCAAACAGAGGCAAGACATCCCACAGCTCGCCGGCAATGTTGTACTCGCCGATGAGGTTAATGTCGCGGCGGGTGGTGTATTCCGGGGAGGCGGTGCCGATCACATAGTCCAGCAGGGCTTCTCCGGCCAGACGGTTGCCTAGGTTTTTGCTGCCCACAAAGCCGGGCGCATTCACCGGAATGACCGGGATCCCAAGCTGGCGGCTGGCCCGCTGACACACCGCCTCCACATCGTCGCCAATGAGGGCAGTTACACAAGTGAGATAGACAAAAATGGCGGCAGGCTGGTATTTGGCCTGCAAGTCAAGGATGGCCTGGAACAGCTTCTCCTCCCCTCCGAAGATGATCTCGTTCTCGCTCAGATCGGTGGTGAAGCCCACCCGATAAAGCTGGGGGCCAGAAGAGAGGCTGCCCCGCGTCCCCCAAGAGTTGCCGCTGCAGGCGATTGGCCCATGTACTAGATGGGCGGCATCGGCGATCGGCACCAGGGCAATCGAGGCCCCGTCAAAGGCACAGCCTCCCTGCGCTCCTCCGGGCTTGGCCTGCTCGGCACAGACCTTGTTTTTGCCTTTGCCGTCTTTCTTGTGGTTGTGCTCGCAGGCGGTCTCGTTGAGCAGCTCCGCCACTTTGGTTCGGCTGATCATGGGCATGATGGGATCTCCTGAGAAGAGGGGGGCTGGGGTTGAGCCGCAGCTTCGGCCAGATAAGCCGCCGCCCGTAGCCGCAGGGCGATGATCTCCTCGTAGAGGGGGTTGATGCGACAGAGGGCCGGAATGTGGATGGTGCGGGATCCCAGCCGAATATCCCGCTCAAAGGGGCAGGAAGCCGGGATCAAACGGCAAATCCAACGCGCCTGCCGGGATCCCCGAATTTCAATGCTGTTGAGCCAGCGGCGTGGCCACTTCAGGGCGGATCTGAAAATTGAGTTCAAAACCAGGCCGAGCCATCCCAAAGGGTTGCCGACTCTGGGAAAGGGAAGAGAAGGGTAGGGATAAGTCATGGCTTAAACCTCCGAATGGGTAGAATTGGTAACAAGAGGAGGGGGAGCACACCATTCAAAAATCTGCTCCAGTTGCTCCAAGGAAATCAGCCCGTAATGCCAAAGAATCATGGGCAAAGGGCCCTGTTCACACCCATGCCGTTTCAGGGCGAAGGTGAGGGCGGATTCCGGGATCCCAAGCTCAACTTGCAAAAACTGCAGCAGCGGCGCCCGATCGGGGGTAAGCATGGCAGAGTCTCCCAAAACGAGGGGTAGGCGTAGATGGGCAAGCTAGGATGGGGACAAGCCCAAAACCAAGCTGTCGGCAGCCAGAAAGTGGGCCAGGTGAAAGGCCCGTTCTTCCGTCCGCAGCAAAATCTGCTCGTAGAGGTGACGGGTGGCGCGATCCCCAACACTTTCCGCCAGAGCCGCCTGGCGACGCAGCAGATCGATTAGGCTTTGCTCGGCCCGCAAATCCGCTTCCAGCATGGGCCGCACGGCCAATGCATCGTCCCCTTCCGGGCTGAAGCAGCACAGCTCCGCCAGCTTGGCAAAGCTGGAGGCCGGGATCCCACCCAGGCCGTTCAGGCGCTCCCCCACCTCATGGGCGTGGTTCTGAACTTCCTGTAGACTTTCGTTGAAAAATTGGTGAATTGAGTAGAACTCTGCTCCTTCCACAACCAGATGGTGCTTCAGATACTGCAAATACAGCCCCTGAAGACTGGCCCAAACTAGGTTGAGGCCCTCGCAGATGGGAACCGTGATCTCACGTCCCAGATGAACGGGGTTGTCTCGGACTTGTTGGAAGGAGTGAGTCGAGGGGGATGGAGTGGTCATTGGCGCTACCAAAACGAGGTGAACAGGAGAAGCAAGGAGGCAAACGGCAGAGGTTCAGGGGTGGTCATCCCCTCCTGCAGATCTCTCAGGGGGATCCCAGGTTTGGAGAGACCAGCAGCGATCCAACCAACTCAGCCAGCCAGAGCGGTTGAGGGTGAAAAGGCGGAGCACACTGTGGACGAGGAGGGCTTCGGTGGGGGTGCGAATCACCACCCACAGTTGGCCGGTCGGGGTACAGCCACAGGTCAAATCCAGCTCCTGCAGACGGTAGAGAATCCGCCAGCGATCGCAACGGGGCACCTGCAGCACTTCAGCCGTTTTCGGTGGGGGAGAAACAAGGGGGGACATAAGCTCACCGGTTGGGAAGCAGGGGGCGAGTCTCAACAGAGGGGCAGAACCGTTGGGTTTCTGTTCCCCCGCTTATATCCCCCGCTTATAGCAAGCGGCTGCAGGGGCTTAGGCTTGGCAGCGGGCGATCAGGATTGATTGAGTTATTGCCGATGTACTCAAACCCTGGAAGCTTGGCCCAGAGGGCAAAAAAAGTTTTTCTGAGGGCAGGGGGTTGAGTCTTTTGCCCGCAGGGATCCGGTATTTTTGGGGAAGGGTATGGGTATTTGAGCGAGTACATCCCCCCTGTCACAACAAGAAAGTCCGACGGCCTGCCGCCGCAATAGTCTTCACTTCCTTGGCGAGGACTTTGCCCCAGGGGGATCTTTCCTCAAACTCAAACGGCTATTTTCAATACACTTTTGGGCTGATACGATATTAAATCGTAGCAATTGATGCAAAACGCAGCCGAGGCTGCGGCGCTTGAGTGCATCTGAGCAGATTTTTAGTATTTCTTAAGCATTGCCCCAAGCCCTTGTCGAATCAGGGATTCCGGGGATCCTCCCCACAGCCGGATCCCCCGCCCCTTTGGGTCAAAATACGGCATCCCCGGCCTTGAAAAACCAGACCCTTGACCCCTAAAAAAAGTTGGATTTGGCCTGCCATCAGGCTTTGCAGGTCTTGAGTACAAAGCCAATAAACTCGATCAGTTCTACCGGGCTGAGTGCAACGGAGCGGGCAGAGGGCGGTTGATATAACCGCCAGTAACGTTCTATCCCCTGGTTGACCCCACTATGCCGCCCCTTTCAACTCCGCCCCGCCAGGGATCCCCTTCCCCATCGGCCTGCGCTTGCAGCAGCAGCCCCCGCCAGGCTCTCCCCCCTCATCTGCAGCAACGCATCGCCACCCATCCCTGCTACAGCGAAGCAGCTCACCATCACTACGCCCGCATGCACGTGGCGGTAGCCCCCGCCTGCAACATCCAGTGCAACTACTGCAACCGCAAGTTCGACTGTGCCAATGAGAGCCGGCCCGGTGTGGTCAGCGAGCTGCTTACCCCGGCGGAAGCCGCCCACAAAGTGCTGGTGATTGCCGGCAAGATCCCGCAACTGACGGTGGTGGGCATTGCTGGGCCTGGGGATCCCTTGGCCAACCCCAAGCAAACCTTCGAGACCTTTGCCCGCATTGCCGAGAAAGCTCCGGATCTCAAGCTCTGCCTTTCCACCAACGGCCTGATGTTGCCGGACTACATCGACGAGATCAAACGGCTGAACATTGACCACGTCACCCTGACCATCAACATGGTGGATCCGGAGATCGGAGCCAGGATCTACCCCTGGATCCGCTGGCGACGCAAGCGCATTCGAGGGGTGGAGGCAGCCCGCATCCTGCACGAACGGCAGATGGAAAGCCTGGATCTGCTGCGGGAGGCAGACATCCTCTGCAAAGTCAACTCCGTTCTCATTCCCGGCATCAACGACACCCACCTCTTGGAAGTGAACCGGGTGATCCAGGAGAAAGGGGCTTTCTTGCACAACATCATGCCCCTGATCTCGGCGCCTGAACACGGCACCTACTTCGGCCTTATCGGCCAGCGGGGCCCCACCCCTCAGGAGTTGAAAGCCCTGCAAGATCGGTGCTCCGGCAACATGCGGATGATGCGCCACTGTCGCCAGTGTCGGGCGGACGCGGTGGGCCTGCTGGGGGAAGACCGCAGCCAAGAGTTTACCAAGGAGCGCTTTATGCAGATGACCCCCGAATACGACCCCGAAAAACGCCGCCAGGTCCAGGCAAGCATTGCCCAACTGCAAGCTCAGCAGCAGGCAGCCCCGACCCACTGGACAGCCGACCTGCCTCCCGACAGCCCCTCCATCCTGGTGGCCGTAGCCAGCAAAGGCGGCGGCCTGGTCAATCGCCACTTCGGCCATGCACGGGAGTTTTTGATCTACGAGGTCAACGCCCGTGGGGCGCAGTTTGTCGGCCACCGCAAGGTTCCGCAGTACTGCCACGGGGGATCCGGGGAGGACAACAACCTAGAGCAAATTCTGGATCTCATCAGGGATTGCCGAGCCGTGCTGGTCTCCAAGATCGGCGATTGCCCCATGAAGCGTATTCGCGAGGCCGGCATCGAAGTGGTGGAAGACTACGACCTCATCGAAACGGTGGCCCTCAAGTTTTACCGCACCTGGTTGGTCAACCAGACCTTGGACAGCAAATCTCCCCGATCCTAAAAATCTCGCTTTGGAGCTTGGCTATGGCTACTGTAACTGCTCTCACCAAAGGCGGACTGCCCTGGATCCCACAGTTTATCGAAAGCCTGGATATCACCCGCTGCCTCGGCTGTAGCCGTTGCCTCAAGGTCTGTGGCCGGGGTGTGTTCGCCCTCAGAGCCCTCAACGAAGACGGCGAGTTTGTCGACAACGAAGAGGAAGAAGAAAGTGAGCGCAAAGTGATGACCATCCTCAATGCCGCCCTCTGCATCGGCTGTCAGGCTTGCGCTCGCATTTGCCCAAAGCAGTGCCATTCCCACGCTCCGCAAGCCGTTTAACGTTGCCCAACCCCTACCTTGTATCGATTCGGAGCCTGTATGAACCCCGTGATCTACCTGGACAACAACGCCACCACCGCCGTGGATCCCCTGGTTCTGGAGGCGATGCTGCCCTATTTGCAGACCTTCTACGGCAACCCCTCCTCGATGCACAGTTTTGGCGGCCAGGTGGGGCGTGCCCTCAACCAAGCCCGCGAACAGGTGGCAGCCCTTCTGGGAGCCGACCCGACGGAGATCGTCTTCACCAGTGGCGGCACCGAAGGCAACACCACGGCCATTTATGCAGCCTTGGCAGCCCAACCCCAGAAGCGCCACATCATCACCACGCAGGTAGAGCACGCCTCGGTGCTCAACGTCTGCAAGCACCTGGAAAAACAAGGCTACCGCGTCACCTACCTCTCGGTGGATGAGCAAGGCTGCCTGGACTTGCTGGAGCTGGAGGCAGCCCTGACCGGCGATACTGCCCTGGTGAGCTGCATGGCCGCCAACAACGAGACGGGCGTGCTTTTCCCCATCGAGGCGGTGGGATCCCTGGCTCGCAGCTATGGGGCTGTTGTCCATGTGGACGCAGTACAGGCGGTGGGCAAGATCCCTCTCGATCTGCAGCGCCTGCCGGTGGATCTCCTCACCCTTTCCGGGCACAAGCTGCATGCCCCCAAGGGGATCGGCGCTCTCTATGTGCGGCGGGGCTTGCGCTTCCGTCCGTTGCTGCTGGGAGGGCATCAGGAGCGAGGCCGCCGCGCCGGGACGGAAAATGTGCCGGGCATCATCGCCCTGGGCAAGGCAGCGGAGCTGGCCCAAGCCCACCTGGGGGATCCCCATGAGCGGCTGCTGCGGGATCGCTTGGAGCAGGGCTTGCTACAGCGGATCCCGGATGTCCAGGTTAACGGCCACCCCACTCAGCGGCTGCCCAACACCACCAACTTGGGCTTCAAGTTCGTGGAAGGGGAAGCGATCCTCTTCTGGCTGAACAAATACGGCATCTGCGCCTCCTCCGGCTCCGCCTGCACTTCCGGATCCCTGGAGCCCTCCCATGTGCTGCGGTCCATGGGCCTGCCCTACACCGTTTTGCACGGCTCAATCCGCTTCAGCCTCTCCCGCTTTACCCAGCCGGCAGAGGTGGAGCGGGTGCTGGAGGTTTTGCCGGGGATCATTGAGCATTTGCGGGCCATCTCCCCCTTCAGCCACGAGGCGGAAGACTGGCTGCAACAGCAGGAACGGGAACTGGCTCGCCGCTGACCCCCCTCAAACTCATCTTCCCTCGACCGTTCGCATCCTCAACTCAGGATCCAGCCATGTGGGACTACAGCGAAAAAGTTTTGGAACTCTTCTACCACCCCAAAAACCAAGGGGCGATGGATCCCAGCTCCGAGCCCGGTGTTCGGGTGGTGGTGGGAGAAGTGGGCAGCATCACCTGTGGCGATGCCCTGCGGCTCTACTTAAAGGTGGACGAGGCCAGCGAGCGCATCTTGGCTGCCAGCTTCCAAACCTTCGGCTGCACCAGCGCCATTGCCTCTTCCTCGGCCCTGACGGAGCTGATCACCGGCCTCACTCTGGATGAAGCCCTGCGGATCGACAACCGCCAAATCGCTGACTACCTAGGCGGCCTGCCCCCCGCCAAGATGCACTGCTCGGTGATGGGGCAAGAGGCTCTGGAGGCAGCCATCTACAGCTATCGCGGCCTTCCTCTGCCTGACCACACGGATGATGACAGCGCTTTGGTCTGCTCCTGCTTTGGCGTCAGCGAGCAAAAGATCCGCCGCTTGATCCGGGAAAACCACCTCACCTCCGCTGAGGAAGTAACAGCCTACAGCAAAGCGGGTGGTGGCTGTGGTTCCTGCCTGGCCCAGATTGAAGACCTGATTGCCGCTGTTCTGGCCGAGACTGACGCAACCCCTTCAGAAGATTCAAGAAATTCAAAAGGGAACTCCCAAAACCAGACAGAGCCCTCTCCCGCTGCTCCCTCTCCCCTCACCACCTTGCAAAAGATCGCCCGCATTCAGGCCGTCCTAGACGAGGAAGTTCGCCCGCTGCTGTTGGCCGATGGCGGCGATGTGGAGCTTTACGACCTGGAAGGGGATCAGGTGTGGGTGCGCCTCAAGGGATCCTGCACCACCTGCCCCAGCCAGCAAAACACGCTGCGGTTGCTCATCGAAACCCGCCTGCAAGAACAGGTGTGGCCCACCTTAACCGTGCATGCCCTCTAGTTCCCCATTCTCGATAAGCCTGAGAGCCCTATGATCTGCCCCACTGTTACTCCCCGTCGCTTCCCCCATCTCCTGCCTCGATTCGGGAGAGCCCCACCGTTCAACCGGTTTGCTTTTGGATTCCAAGGGATCCAAGGCTGCCTTCCCGCGAGCTGAAATCCTTTGCAGTAAGGATCCCGTCTCGCTAATGCGACCAGTTGCGCCCATTGGCAAGAGATTTCTAACCCTTAAGTCGCCCTCAAGTTTTTCCTCAAGTCTTCATTAGGAGAACTGAACCATGAGACAAATTGCATTCTACGGCAAAGGCGGTATCGGCAAATCCACCACCTGTCAGAATACCGTTGCCGGTATGGCCGAATTGGGACAGCGGATCATGATCGTCGGCTGCGACCCGAAAGCCGATTCCACCCGCCTCATGTTGCACTGCAAAGCCCAGACCACCGTCCTTCACCTGGCGGCTGAGCGGGGATCCGTAGAAGACGTGGAGCTGGAAGAGGTGGTGCTCACCGGCTACCGAGGGGTGCGCTGCGTGGAATCCGGTGGCCCCGAGCCTGGTGTTGGCTGTGCCGGACGAGGCATCATCACCGCCATCAATTTCTTGGAAGAAAACGGAGCCTACGAGGATCTGGACTTTGTCTGCTACGACGTGCTGGGGGACGTGGTCTGCGGCGGTTTTGCCATGCCCATCCGGGAGGGCAAGGCCCAAGAGATCTACATTGTTTGCTCCGGCGAAATGATGGCCATGTATGCGGCCAACAACATCGCCCGCGGCGTGCTGAAATACGCCTACTCTGGCGGCGTGCGCTTGGGTGGCTTGATCTGCAACAGCCGCAAAGTGGATCGCGAGATCGAGCTGATCGAAGCTCTGGCCGAAAAGCTGAACACCAAAATGCTGCATTTCATCCCCCGCGACAATGTGGTTCAGCACGCAGAATTGCGCCGCATGACGGTGATCGAGTACTCCCCCGACTGCAACCAAGCTGACGAGTATCGGGCCTTGGCCAAAAAAATCATCAACAACACGGATCTGAGGATCCCCACCCCCATCTCTATGGATGAGCTGGAACAGTTGTTGATAGAGTTCGGCGTTTTGGACGACGACCAGAAAATCGCCCACCTCATCGGCAAAACCGAAAAAGAGTTGGCCCCAGTGTGAACTTAAAGATGGGCTGGGGGTGGATCCCTTCCTCCCTCGGCCCTCGGTTCCCCCTAGTTTCTTTCTCAAAAAAATCCAGTAGATGAGGCTCTTCCCATGACTACTCCAAAAAGCGCCCTCAAAGAGGAAAACCGAAAAGTTATTGCAGAAGTTCTGGAAACCTATCCGGAAAAGGCCAAGCAAAAGCGAGCCAAACACCTCAACGTCTACGACAAGGGCAAAACGGATTGCGGAGTAAAGTCCAACATCAAGTCGATCCCCGGCGTCATGACCACTCGCGGCTGTGCCTATGCCGGTTCCAAGGGGGTGGTGTGGGGGCCGGTCAAAGACATGATCCACCTCAGCCATGGCCCCGTGGGCTGCGGCTACTACTCCTGGTCGGGACGGCGCAATTACTACGTGGGAATCACCGGGGTGAACACCTTCGGCACCATGCAGTTCACCTCTGATTTCCAGGAGCGGGATGTGGTGTTTGGGGGGGACAAAAAACTGGCCAAACTCTTGGTAGAAGCCAGCGAACTCTTCCCCCTGGCCAAAGGCATTACCATCCAATCCGAATGCCCCGTTGGCCTAATTGGGGATGACATCGAGGCAGTGGCCAAGAGAGTTTCCAAAGAAATTGGCAAGCCGGTGGTACCGGTGCGCTGCGAAGGCTTTCGGGGGGTCTCCCAGTCCCTGGGCCACCACATCGCCAACGATACGGTGCGGGACTGGGTTTTGCCCATTGCTGACAAGAAAGCGAAGGAGGGATCCCTCAACTTTGAGCCCGGCCCCTACGATGTGGCCCTGATTGGGGACTACAACATCGGCGGCGACGCTTGGTCTTCCCGGATTTTGCTGGAGGAGATGGGCCTGCGGGTAGTGACCCAGTTTTCCGGCGATGGCACCTGGAACGAGATGCTGCTTGCCCCTCGGGTGAAGCTGAATCTCATCCACTGCTACCGCTCCATGAACTACATCTGCCGCCACATGGAGGAAGCCTACGGGATCCCCTGGCTGGAGTTCAATTTCTTTGGCCCTACCCAAATTGCCAAGTCGCTGCGGGCCATCGCCCAGCGGTTCGACGAGACCATTCAGGCCAAGGCGGAGCAGGTGATCGCCAAGTACAAGCCCCAGAGCGAGGCCATCATTGCCAAGTACCGTCCCCGCCTGGAGGGCAAGCGGGTGATGCTGATGGTGGGCGGACTGCGGCCCCGCCACGTCATCCCGGCCTTCCGGGAGCTGGGCATGGAGGTGATTGCCACCGGCTACGAATTCGGCCACGGCGACGACTACAAGCGCACCACCCAGTACATCGACGACGGCACCCTCATCTACGATGACGTGTCCGGCTACGAGTTTGAAGAATTTGCCAAGAGGTTGAAGCCAGATCTCATCGCCTCCGGCATCAAGGAGAAGTACGTCTTTCAAAAGATGGCTTTGCCCTTCCGCCAGATGCACTCTTGGGACTACTCCGGCCCCTACCACGGCTACGACGGCTTTGCCGTGTTCGCTCGCGATATGGATTTGGCTTTGAATAGCCCCACCTGGGATCTGGTCAAAGCCCCCTGGAAGTCTTAGCTTGCCGCCGGGATCCCAGACGCCAACGGCCCTTCCTTCCCCTGCCCCTCATTAGGAGACCGACCATGCCGCAAGATATCCAAGACATCAAAGATCACGCCCGCCTGTTTCAAGATCCGGAATATCAGGCGCTTCTGCAGTGCAAGCAAACCTTTGAAGATCTCCCTTCCCCGGAAGAAGTGGCCCGGGTGGCCGAATGGACAAAATCTTGGGAATACCGGGAGAAGAACTTTCAACGGGAGGCCCTGACGGTAAACCCCGCCAAAGCCTGCCAACCCTTGGGGGCCATCTTCGCCGCTGTCGGCTTCGAGGGAACTTTGCCCTTCGTCCATGGATCCCAGGGGTGCGTGGCCTATTTTCGCACCCATCTCACCCGCCACTTTAAGGAGCCATTTTCGGCGGTCTCCACCTCGATGACGGAAGATGCGGCGGTGTTTGGCGGCCTCAAAAACCTGATCGAGGGACTGGAAAACGCTTACACCCTCTACAAACCCAAGATGATCGCCGTGTGCACCACCTGCATGGCAGAGGTGATCGGGGATGACCTGGGGGCCTTCATCACCACGGCCAGAAATGAGGGAGTGATTTCCCACAACTTCCCGGTGCCCTATGCCCACACGCCAAGCTTTGTGGGATCCCACATCACCGGCTACGACAACATGCTCAAGAGCATTCTCAGCACCCTCACCGAGCCGGTGGGCCGCACGGGTAGCAATGGCCACATCAACGTCATCCCCGGTTTCGATACCTACATGGGCAACTTGCGGGAGATCAAGCGCATCTTCGGCTTATTTGGGATCCCGCTGACCCTGCTGGCGGACAACTCCGACTATTTGGATTCGCCCAACGACGGCACTTTCCACATGTATCCCGGAGGAACCCCTTTGGAGGCGGCTGCCCAATGCCTCAACGCCGAGGCTACTTTTTCCTTCCAGCGCTACACCACGCCCAAGACCCTGGAGTTTCTAGCAGAGGCCTCGGGTCGGCCCACCCTGACGGCGCGGCCAGTGGGTATTCGGGGCACGGATGAGTTTTTGATGCAGCTATCCCAGTTAACGGGCAAGCCCATTCCCGCCGAGCTGGAGATCGAACGGGGCCGGGCGGTGGATGCTTTCACGGACTCCCAAGCCTGGATCCACGGCAAGCGGGTAGCCCTGTATGGGGATCCGGATCTGGTGATGGGCTTGCTCAGCCTGTTGCTGGAGCTGGGAGCGGAGCCGATCCATGTGGTGGTGACCAACAGCAACGAGGAGTTCGAAGCCGAGGCGCGGGCACTGCTGGCCTCCAGTCCCTATGGACAGGGGGCAACCGTCTGGGGGGGCAAGGATCTCTGGCATCTGCGCTCTCTGATGTTCACCGAGCCGGTGGATCTGCTGATCGGCAATTCCTACGGCAAATACCTGTGGCGGGATACGGGCACACCTTTGGTGCGCATCGGCTACCCCATCTTCGACCGCCACCACCTGCACCGCTACCCCACCTATGGCTATGTGGGGGCGCTCAACCTCCTTAACTGGATTGTCAACACCATTCTGGATGAGGCAGATCGGCGCAGCATCATCCCCGGCAAAACCGACATCTCCTTCGACTTAATTCGTTGATGGCCAGAGCAGCGGGATCCCAAAGGCCGGACTTTGTCGGACTTTGTCAAGGATCCCCTGCTCCAAAGACTCCACCCCGCTAAGAGGAACAGCCAAGCCTTACAGGAATCTGATGAATTCTGCGGCAACTTGGTTGAGCTTTCTACCCTGGACATGATTGCCCTGACGCAACCGGGGTCCCGCTAGCGGTGCGGAGCACCATCGACGGTTACCGATTGCCTAGGCGGGCCGTAGGTCTTGGAGGATGGATCCCATGAATTCCTCTATCACCATCAACGACACCACCCTACGCGATGGGGAGCAAGCGGCAGGGGTAGCCTTCCAAATCCCCGAGAAAATCTCCATTGCTGCCCTCTTGGATGCCATTGGCGTACCCGAAATTGAGGTGGGGATCCCGGCCATGGGCGCCGTGGAAACGGAAGCCATTCGCGCCATGCTCAGCCTGGGGCTGCGGGCCCACCTGCTGGGGTGGAACCGGGCTGTGCCCAGCGATATCCTCGCCTCTATTCGTTGCGGCCTCAAGCGGATCCACATCTCCGTGCCGGTCTCGGATCGGCAAATGGCCGCTAAGTTCCAAGGGGATCGCCCTCGGCTGCTGCGACAGTTGCGCCAATGCGTGGAGATGGCCTTGGAGCAAGGGCTGTGGGTCTCGGTGGGGGCAGAAGATGCCAGCCGCACCCCCCTGGAGCAGGTGATCGAGTTGGCCCAAATGGCCCAAAGCTGGGGCTGTCGGCGCTTCCGCTACTGCGATACGGTGGGCGTTTTGGATCCTTTTAGCACCTACAAGCAGATTCGCCGTCTGGTGCGGGCCATCGATATCCCTGTGGAGATGCATACCCACAACGACCTGGGCATGGCCACTGCCAATGCCTTAGCCGGGATCCGCGCCGGCGCTCAGTCGGTGAACACCACCGTCAACGGCCTGGGGGAACGGGCCGGCAATGCCCCCCTGGAAGAGGTGGTGATGGCTTTGCGCTACACCTTGGGGATCGATGTTGGGGTGGATACCCGCCGTTTGCGGGAGCTGTCTCAACAGGTGGCGCGGGCCAGCGGTGCTCCCCTACCTCCCTGGAAGGCCATCGTCGGTGACAACGCCTTTGCCCACGAGTCGGGCATTCACGCTGCAGGGGTGCTACGGGATCCCCAGACCTATGAGCCTTTCCCACCAGAAGCCGTGGGCGGCCAGCGGCGGCTGGTGTTGGGCAAACACTCCGGCCGGCATTTGCTGCTGCAAATCCTCAAGGAACAGGGGATCCCTGTCGAGCAGATCCCGCCTGGCCAGCTGGAAAAGCTCCTGGAACAGGTGCGGCAGCACGTCACCCACTGCAAGCATCCGATCCCACCGGCGGAACTGGCCCGTTATTGCCGCGCAACGCTGACGCAATGGGCGCAACACACTCCAGAACCCATCCCAGAGGAGAGCCATCCCGATGTTGTCTAACCGCTTGTCCGGAAAGGAAACTTCCAAATCTCAGGCCATTTTGGCAGCCGTGTCTCGACGGGCGCGCCAAGTAGGCCGCAGCCTAACCCGCCAAGAGCTTTGTCAGGTGCTGGCAGAAATCACAGGAGGTACCCCATGAGCGACGAACTGGAGCTGGATCGCCCTCCCCAATTTGAGCTGGGCGACAAAGTCCGCATCCGTAAGGTCATCCGCAACGATGGCACCTTCTTCGGCCAGCCGGTGGGGAAAATCTTGGCCGTTCCGGGCGACGAAGGTTACGTGATTTCCATTGGCACCTTTCTACAACGGTTTTACGTCTATGCCGTCCACTGCTTGGCCAAAGGCTTGGTGGTGGGGTGCCGTGCCCAAGAGTTGGAACTTGTGGAGAAAGGGCTATGAAAGTCATCCTGCACGAAAGTGCCTACGGGCATTTGATGGTCTACGTTCCCAAAAAAGATCTGGAAGAATCGGTTGTGGCCACCCGTTCAGAGGCCGGGGAAACCATTTTTACTTTGAGCAACGGTTGGGAATTGTCCATCCCGGAGCTGCCGGAGCCTTTGTCTCTGCCCAGGACGGTAGAGGCCAAACGCCTCTAGCCAACGGTTGGCTAAAAATTCTGTTGGCCTATCCCCGAAAGGGCTGAGAGAATGGGTTGAACTCAGCTCCAACAAGCTCTAGATACCCATGAAAAGGGTTGGATTCCCCGTTACTTTGTATGGACAACCGGCCCATATGGGGAGATGGCTTTTTATCCTCCTGGGGCTCCTGGTTCTTCTTTGCCTGGGAACCGTCTATTCCTGGAGCATTTTCCGCAAGCCTCTGGAAACAGAGCTGGGGATCGGGGCCAGTGAGAGCCTGCTGCCCTACACGGTTGCCCTCGTGTTCTACGCTACCCTCATGCCCATCACAGGGTTTGTCATCCCCCGCTGGGGATCCCGCCGAGTACTGGCTCTGGGGGGCAGCTTGGTGGGCCTGGGCTATGGGCTGGCCAGCTTCGCCCCCTCCATTGGGTGGATTGCCCTCTGCTATGGAGTCATTGCCGGCAGCGGTGTGGGAATAGCCTATGGAGTGCCAATGGCCGTGGCAGCCCGTTGGTTCCCGGATCGCAAGGGATTGGCCGTGGGATCCACCATTGTCGGCTTTGGCCTATCTCCCCTGCTCACTGCTCCCCTGGCCAACTGCTTGATCGAGGCACTGGGGGCTCGGCCTACGCTGCTGATTTTGGGGATCCTCTTCGCGGCAGTGATCCTGGGGATCGCAACCCAACTGAGATTTCCTCCTCCCGATTGGATCCCTTCCTCACCTTTTCCAAGAAAATCCACGAATGGCCCAGATCGCTCTCCGTTGACTTCTCGGCGCTCTCTCCCTCTGCTGAGAAACCCCTCCTTCTATGGCCTGTGGATCTGCTACGCCATCGGCACCCTGGTTGGTTTAAGCGCCATTGGGATTTCTGGTCCTGTGGGGGAAGAGCTGATCGGCCTGGATCCCCCTGCGGCTGCCAACAGCGTGGCTCTCTTCGCCATTTTCAACGGGCTCAGCCGTCCTCTGTTTGGCTGGTTGGCCGATCGCTTACATCCCCATCAGGTCACTACGGGCTCCTATGGGCTGATCCTGCTGGCCTGTGGGCTAATGCTCCTGCCTCCTCAGGGATCCCTTCTGGCCTACTGGGTAACTTTTTCCTTGCTTTGGTTTTGCCTGGGGGGGTGGCTGGCCATGGCTCCCGCCCTGACCCTGCGCTTGTTTGATCCCGAACGCTACGCCCAGAACTACGGCATTGTGTTTACCGCCTATGGAGTTGGGGCCTTGGTGGGAACGATGATCGCGGGGCAAATTCGCGATAGGCTGGGCAGCTATAGCTATACCTTTTATGGGATGGCCGCCTTGGCGGTGGTGGGGATCTGGGTGGCCAACGTTTTTTTGAAAGAGAAGTTGTAGGAGCTTCAAGCCAGCGGGCACAGCAGGGATCCCATCAGCAGGGGCAGCAATCCCCTACTTCATACCCTCCACTGCAGGGCTGGGTGAACCAACTTAAAGACTTGCCCCCCCAAGGCGAGCAGTTTGGTAGAGTAGTACGGCTATTGCCGACAGATTGGGATCGTGGCGGAATGGTAGACGCTACGGACTTAAAATCCGTTGTTCCTCAAGAACGTGAGGGTTCGAGTCCCTCCGATCCCATCATCCCTTGATCCCTGTCTGTTCCAGCACATTCAGCAAGTCCGGGATCCGAACCCAGGCATCTTCTCGATCCAAATCGGGGCTGGAAAGAAGAGCCACCAAAGCCGGATCGCAAACAGGCGCCACCAAGGGGAAATACCTTAACCCTGCCACCTGAGCAATACTCCAAAAATAGGGAAGCACTGCATTGCTGGGCAAGATCTCGATGACGGTGGTGCCGGGTTGACAAAAGGCGAGGTTGGTCAGGCCCGCCCCGTGGATCCCGATCACCGCCTCTGCCCCTTGCATTAGGGCTATTTGCTCTTGAAGAGAAAGGGTTTCCATTTGCACCGGTGCAAATCCCCAAGGGTGCAAACAGGCTAGCACCTCCGCTTCGTTGATCACCCGCCGCCAGCGGGCAGACCGACGGCTGATGTAAATCCGCCGCGGTTGTAAGGGGTCAATGGAGAAACTCGGCTGGGCCAGTTGCCGCAGCACCTCCAATCCCCTAGGGGTCAAGCACCCCACCGGAGCGCCTGCTGAGGGCACGATCAGGTTTTGGGCTTGCAGATGGGATCCCCCCAACTGCTCAAAGCTGAGGATGCGCTCGGCTGGGATCCCCAAAGCAGCCAAGCTCTGCACCTGAAAGGGCTTTCTTTGATACCCGTGGATCAAGATGGGGATGTCCTTTTCCAGGGCGCCCGACCGCTGCAGGATATCGAGGGCCGGCAGAATATCCACCATCCAGTGAAAGTAATTAACTGCCCCCAAGGGCAAAAGGGCAACGGGGCCATCCAGTGGGATCGGTGGGGGGAGATGGGGCAAGCCCAGCAGGGGGTGGTGTCGCAGGTGATCTGGCCTGTAGTCCCAGTCGAGGAACTCCGGCGGCGGCAAGCTCAGGGATAGATCGGCGAGCAATTCTCCCCGGCGGGTGAGCACCCCGCTGGCAAAGCTGGCGTAGAGGTGGCGGGGATAGTGGCCCACGTGGACGGATCCTCCCGGAATCTGAGCCACAAAGGTCTCTGCCAAGGGGATGCGCTGCGGGCGCAACTTTTGCAAAATGTCGGGATCAGCGGCAGGGGGCGCTTTCAGACAGAGAACCCCCCCTGGATCCAGGGGTTGGTAGTCCCCTTCGCCCGTGGCCTGATGCCACTGTCGGGTGGTGAGGTAGCCTTGGGTTGGCACCGGCCAGAAGTCGGTTGTAGGGGGGGTGTTCTGGGAAAAAGAGTCCGCTTGAAGGGCAACGCCTTCTGGAGCCCAACGCTGCCGCCAAGCCGAATACAGGAAATCGGGGATCCTCGCAGATCCCTCTCCCCTGCATGCCTGCTCCAGTCCAGATCGCAGAGGGCTTTCTCTGCCACTGCCCTCGCACCACGCCTGCACCCAATTCCGTTCCGCTGCCACCGCTCGGCAAACCTTCTCCCAAGCGGCCTCAGGGTGATCCAGCCGCACTTCCGCTTCCGCCCAGTAGCTGTAGAGCTGCGCCGTCCCGGTGCCCCGCGCCTCAGCCGCCTGGAAACACCCCACAGCCTGAACTGGATCCTGCAGATCCAGCCACGCCAAGCCCATCTGTACCCAGGGATCCCCCCACTCAGGGCGCAGCCGCGCAGCCTCCTGCAGAGGGAAAATCGCCTCTCGCAAACGGCCCAGCTTCATCAGGGCCAAGCCCCAGCGCCAAAAACTCTCTGCCGCCGTCGGATCCTGCTGGCAAGCCCGCTCAAACCACTCCGCTGCCGAGCTCCACAGCCGGCTCCGCTCTTGGGTCAGGCCAATGCGGTGGGCAGCCAAAGCCTGGCCAGAAGACAGCTCCAGCTGTCCATCCCCCAACTCCAGAAGCTGCCGATACAGAGCTGCTGCCTGCGGCCAATGGCCCTTCTCCCACAGGCTTTCCGCCAAAGCCTGCAAGCTCCTCAGCAGGTGGTAGACGGCCTCGGATTCGGCCACCCCCCCCGCTTGCAGCATCGCCAAGCCCTCTTGCCACACCAGCTGCGCCTCCAGTTCCCGACCCAGCAGGAGATAGGCGGCTCCCAGCTCCCAATACAGCTCTGGAGAGGGGGATCCCTGCTCGAGCTGTTGCTGTAAAACCTGGGTAACGCGTTCGTAATGTCCCTGCTCCCAATCCTCAAGGAGAAAAGCGGAAGACAACAGATGGGAGGGTAGAGCTGGGTTGAGAGCCATGTCTTTGTGGATGAGAAACAGTGTTACAAACTGCAACAACCTCCCCACTCTGGGCCCGTGCCCCTAGTATTCTAGGCTTGGCTTCCCCCTCAGGGATCGGGCATCGATCCTTCTCAGCTCAGAGAGGGATGCTCCTCCAGTCGTGGGTCAGCCTCTTCACCCCCTTCGATGGCACTGTCCTCGGCCTTTGTCGGCAGTTTTTTCGATCAAAACGGAGTTTAAAAGATCGATGGGTATCAACGTATCCGCTGGCGCAGTCGTTTCCAACCCCCGTCTCTACCAAACCGTGCCTGTATCGACCATCTCCCAGGCGGAACAGCAGGATCGCTATCTGGGACGCACCGAGCTGGATCGCCTCGAGGACTTTTTCTCCAGCGGCCTGAAACGGCTAGAGATTGCCGAGGTCATTGCGGCCAATTCGGAAATCATCGTCAGCCGGGCAGCCAACCGCATCTTCACAGGGGGCTCGCCCATGGCCTATCTGGAGCGGCCAGAAGCGACCCAAGACGAGAAAGAAGCCTTCAAGCTGGGTACTGCCTTCTACGTGGAATCCACCGGCGGATTCATTGAGGCCATCCGCAACATCTTTAGCGCCAGCGGTGTGGAGATTCCCCCCAATTTCCGCCCCATCAACATCTCCCGCTACGGAGCTGCCAACATGCGCAAATCGCTGCGGGATCTGAGCTGGTTTTTGCGCTACGTTACCTACGCCCTGGTGGCCGGGGATCCCAGTATCATCGCCGTCAACACCCGCGGCCTGCGGGAGATCATCGAAAACGCCTGCTCCGCCGAGGCCACCATTGTCGCCATTCAAGAGATGAAGCGGGCAGCGGCTGGCTACTTCCGCAAAGATGCCGAAGCGGTTGCCATCATCAACCAATACTTCGATGTTTTGCTGAGCGAGTTCATCGCTCCCGCCCCTTCCGACAAGCTGCGGCAGCGCAATGCCAGCACCGCCGACGGGATCCCTCTGCAAGGGCTGCAGCTACCCCAGATCTACAACTTGGCTGCCGAAAAAGTTCCCGTTTTTGCCATGAAGCCGGGGCTGTCCAACGCCGAGAAAGAAGAAGTCATCAAGGCCGCCTATCGACAGGTGTTTGAGCGGGATATCCGCCGCGCCTACGGCCTCAAGCTTTCCGACCTGGAGTCGAAGGTGAAAAACGGCGAGATCTCCATGAAGGAGTTCATTCGCCGCCTGGGCAAATCGGAGCTGTATCGCAAGCAGTTCTACGAGCCTTACATCAACAGCCGCGTCGTGGAGCTGGCCTTCCGCCACTTCCTGGGGCGGGCTCCCGAAACCCGCGAGGAAGTGCAGACCTACTTCTCCATCATCTCCAGCAAGGGTCTGGCCGGCCTGGTGGACGCCCTGGTGGATAGCCGCGAGTACGGAGACTACTTCGGCGAAGAGACGGTACCCTACCTGCGCAAGCTGGGGATAGAAGCCCAAACCAGCGCCAACTGGGGAGCCAAGTTCGACCTCTACAACTACGCTGCCCCGCGCCGCAAGGTGCCCCAGTTCATTACCCTCTTTGCCCGCTACAACCGGCCTCTGCCGGATCAGCATGCCTATGGCTCCGGCAACGACCCGCTGGAGATCCAATTTGGGGCCATCTTCCCCAAGGAAACCCGTTCCCTCAGCGCCCGCCCCGCCCCCTTCAACAAGGATGTCAAGCGCATCCTCATCCGGCGCGGCTTTGCCCTCACCAACGCCCGCACCAATCCCAAGGCAGTGGGGGATCCCGGCAGCCTTGGCCCGAAGGTTTTCAAGCTCACCCAGACTCCGGGAGATCGCAGCCGACGGCTGGGGGTGCGGGCCGGCATTGTCGGCAGCGAGGGATCCACCCAGGCGGTGATCCGCGCCTGCTACCAGCAGGTGTACGGTTACATGCCCTACGAAGGCCAACGGCTAACCCGTTGGGAGATCAAGCTGGAGTCGGGGGAAATTCCTGTCAAAGAGTTTATTCGCCAACTGGCCAAGTCGGATCTCTTCCGCAACAAGTACTGGTCCAGCTTGTATGTCTGCAAAGCCATCGAGTTTATCCACCGCAAGCTGCTGGGCCGACCCACCTACGGGCGCCAGGAGATGAACCGCCTATTTGACATCGCCTCCAAGCAAGGGTTCTACGCCGTCGTGGACGCCATCCTCGACAGCGAGGAGTACCAGCAGGTCTTCGGGGAAGATATCGTGCCCTATGAGCGCTACCTCACCCCCGGCGGTCTGGCGTTGCGGCGGATGCGCCCCGGCTCCACCGACATGGCAGTGACCAAGCCCATTCGCACCGACGACGACATCCCTCTCTTTGTCAAGTTGGGTCAGCCTCGGGATATGCCTTCCGGCGAGCTGGAAATCCAGCGGCGGGCCCAGCAGGGGGTGCCCAAGGTACGCCAAGAGATCCCTGTCTTCAAGCTCACCAGCCTGGCCAACAAAGCGGAAGTCAACAACCTCATCCGCGCCGCCTACCGGCAGGTCTTCGAGCGGGATATGGACATCTACAACATCAGCGCCGAGCTCAGCTCTGCCGAGTCCAAGCTGCGCAACGGCGAGATCACCGTCAAGGAGTTCATCGAGGCCCTGGGGTGTTCCGAGCTGTACCGCTCCGAGTTCTATGCCCCCTATCCCAACACCAAGGTGATCGAGCTGGGCACCAAGCACTTCCTGGGCCGTGCGCCTCTCAACCAGCAGGAGATCCGCAAGTACAACCAGATCTTGGCCACCCAGGGGGTGAAAGCCTTTGTGCGCGCCCTGCTGAACACCCAGGAGTATCGGGATCTCTTCGGCGAGGACACGGTGCCCTATCGCCGCTTCCCCACCTTGCCGGCGGCCAACTTCCCCAACACGCAGGAGCTGTACGGTCGCCTTACCAAGCAAAACCGCGAGCTGGTGGTGCCCAGCTTCAGCCCTGTGGGCAATGACCGCAGCTAGATGGGGCTCTCAACTGCTCTCTTTCTTGTGAGAGAGGGGTCGGGGGTGAGGGGAGAGACGAGTTAGCTCCACAAAGGCAGGGGGGATTGGGCTTCATAGCCCAAATGCCGTAGCGCAGCGGGAGTGACCACTCGACCCCGGGGCGTGCGCTGCAGGTAGCCGATCTGCAGCAGATAAGGCTCATACACTTCTTCAATGGTTTGGGGATCCTCACCCGTCACCGCGGCCATCGTCTCCAAGCCCACTGGCCCTCCACCGAACTGCTCCACCAGCACCGTCAGCAGCTTGCGATCGATCCAATCCAAACCCATGGGATCCACCTGGAACAGCTCCAGAGCGGCTGCTGCCACTTCTTGGCTAATGTGGCCATCCCCTCGCACCTGGGCGTAATCTCGCACCCGCTTGAACAGGCGGTTGGCAATGCGGGGCGTGCCCCGAGAACGGCGGGCGATCTCTGCAGCCCCTTCTGGATCGGTGGAGACATTTAAGAGGCGAGCCGTGCGCAGCACGATCTGCACCAGCTCGTGAGGCTCGTAAAAGCGCAGCCGTTGCACGTGGCCAAAGCGATCCCGCAGCGGAGAAGTGAGGGCGCCAATGCGGGTTGTGGCCCCGATGAGGGTAAAGCGTTCCAAGGGCAGAGAGGTGATGCGAGCAGAGCGACCTTTGCCAATGGTGATATCAAGACGAAAATCCTCCATCGCCGGATAGAGCAATTCTTCTGTAACCTTGGGCAGGCGGTGGATCTCGTCAATAAACAACACATCCCCCCGCTTCAAGCGCACCAAATACCCGGCAATGTCGCGGGGGCTCTCCAAAGCCGGCGCGGTGGTCATGTAGAACTGGGATCCCATTTCTGCCGCCAGCACTGCTGCCACCGTGGTTTTGCCTAGACCAGGCGGGCCGTAGAACAGCAGGTGATCCAGAGGCTCTTGGCGAGCGCGGGCCGCCGCAATGGCAATGGAGAGCACTTCTTTAAGTTCCGTCTGGCCAATATATTCCGCCAGGGTGCGCGGGCGCAGGGATTCTTCCTGGGCTTCGCCAGGGTGGGCTTGCGGCTGCAACAGGGCAGAGGGATCCGCTCCCCTTTCCCCAGCAAAGCTCAACTCTCTGCCTTCTTTTCTCCAGGCTGAAGACTTTTGCTGCCGCCGCTTGGGGCCCTCAGCGTTCTGGCCTGTATCCCGAGAAGAAATGATTGCCATATCCCTAAGTCACAGAGGCAATGGCCCCAATTTAACTCTAGAAAAGCTCTGGGAAAGATCACCCCAGCAAAGAGAACAAAAAAATCCCCCAGACCAAGCCGGGGGATCCACCAATGCTGTTGAAGCGTCAGGTCAGGCCATCAG
>NZ_JANSIM010000274.1:0-1897 GCF_047502655.1 Synechococcus sp. R5-12
CCTGAACCATGTTCAGGAGAGTTCAGCGTGAATGTATCAGGTTCCAAACCGGCTCCAGACAGTTCCCCAAGCCCTCTCCCAAGGGGAAGGGGTAGGTCGGAATCAAGGCCACCAATGGCCTACGGCGACTGGGAATACCCCTGGTGAGCCGCCGCTGTTTGGTGGTCATCTTCTGTTCAAAATGGGCATCACTTCAGCGGGTTGCAATCATCACGTGTTTGGTGATTTGGTAGTCGCGCACCGCTTCTGCCGAGAGATCTTTGCCAAATCCCGATTGCTTAAAGCCGCCATGGGGGGCCTCAGAGGCAATGGGAATATGGTCGTTGATCCAGACGGTGCCGAACTCCAGATCGGCGGCCAACCTCATCGCTCGTCCGATGTCTTGAGTCCACACAGAAGCCGCCAGCCCGTATAGGACGTCATTGCCCAAGCGTAGCGCTTCCGCTTCTTCGCGAAACGAGCCGAGCGTGAGAACCGGCCCAAAAACCTCACTCTGTACGATCTCCGCTTTTTGATCGACATTGGCAATCACCGTGGGTTCATAGTAGTAGCCCTGGGCAAGCTGGGAAGGGATCCGACCGCCGGTCAGCACCTTGGCTCCCTCTGCTTTGGCCCGCTCCACAAATCCCATCACCCGCTCCCGCTGGGCTGCTGAGACCAAAGGCCCCATCTCCACTCCCGCCTCGAAAGGGGATCCCACCGTTACTTTGCGCATGGCTTCTACAATGGCCTCTTGCGCCTGCGCCAGCTTGCTCTCGTGCACATAGACGCGGGTGGCTGCCGTACAGTCTTGGCCGGTATTGACGGTGGCAGCAAATGTGGCCTTGGCAGCAACGGTCTCTACGTCCGCATCCTCGAAGACGATAAACGGCGCTTTGCCCCCCAGTTCCAAATGCACCCGCTTCAGGGTATCTGCCGCTGTCCGCATCACCTGCTTGCCGGTGGCGGTAGAGCCGGTAAGGCTGACCATGCGCACCTGGGGGTGCTCCACCAGGGCTTGGCCGGTGGCATTGCCTCCGGTAACGATATTGACTACCCCGGGCGGGATCCCAGCCTCGGCGATCAGTTCTCCCAGCATCAGGGTGGTCAGGGGGGTGGCAGGAGCGGGCTTGAGCACCACCGTACAGCCGGCGGCCAGGGCGGGGCCGATCTTCCAGACGGCCATCATCAGCGGATAGTTCCAGGGGGTAATTTGAGCGCACACCCCCACCGGCTCTTTGCGAAAGAGGGAGGTGTAGCCCTTGGCATATTCCCCGGCGCTAAAGCCATGAATGTCGCGGGCGGCAGCGGCGAAGAAACGCAGATTATCCACCGCAAATGGCAGATCTCCCCCCAAGCTGAGGAACTCGTAGGGCTTGCCAGTGTTTTCCGATTCCAAGCGAGCCAATTCGGCGGCGCGAGCTTCGATTAGATCCGCCAATTTCCAGAGGGCCAGGGAGCGCTCGCCGGGGGTGAGTTTCGACCAACGGCCATCGTAGAAGGCTGTTTGAGCGGCCTGCACCGCCCGATCCACATCGGCAGGGCTGGCATCCACCACCTCTGCCAGTTTCTCGCCGGTGGCCGGGTTCTCGATGGTCATCAACCCCCCCCCTTGGCTATCGACCCATTGGCCGTCGATCCAGAGTTTGTAGGCCATAGCGATGTCCTCAACAGCTTGGTGAAATGGCTCTCCCCATTGTGCCGAATCTTTTTGGCTCGGCTTGAATCATAAGCTTCATTCAACTTTGGCAACTTTGGGGTGCAGAGATGGGATCCTTTGGGATTGGGATGGCCCAAACGGCTATTCGCAAAGCGGGCCGTAGACTGTGGCCAACGGCGCACTGGTGAGGATCCCGCATCTGCTAACTAACGGAGGTGCAGGGGCAATCAGTCCTGCACTCTACCCGCAGGGTAAGCA
>NZ_JANSIM010000041.1:0-40489 GCF_047502655.1 Synechococcus sp. R5-12
TTCCTGAACCATGTTCAGGAGAGTTCAGCGTGAATGTATCAGTGTCCTAATCTAGCTTGAAATGACCGTGTTTTAGGTGGGGCTACTGTGTTTGAGTCGATCCAGCTCAAACAAAGCGGTGGGTAAACTCCTGCACCAAGTCCACACGTCCTTTGCGCAAAACCGCTCCCACGAGAGCAAGACCATGGCGGCCCAGCACTGTGGCCTCAGAAAGAGGGTAGGGCATGTATGTTAGCTTGCGTCCCTGGCCCAGAGACAATAGCCCCACCATTTTCTGGCGCCGGCCTCGAGGCCGCAAGATCCTGCTAGGAAAGCGTATCCAAGTTAAGTAGAGGGGGCTTCCAAATCGTTGCTGCCAGCTGCAGAGCTGGAATTGCCTTCCAGGGCTGCTTGGGCGTTGCGGCGCAGGCGGTGGGCCTTGAGCCGGCGCAGGGCAGAGGCCGGAAACTTGTGGTCGAATTCCCGATCATCGATCCGGGCCAGCTCCTGGAGATCAGGGGCAACATTCCAAGAGTAGGGCTGAAAATCCGGGATCCGGCTGGGTTGGGCAAAGCGTTGGTTCCAAGGGCAGACCTCCTGGCAGATATCACAGCCGGCCACCCAGTTGTGCAGGTTCTGGGCAATCTTGGCAGGGATCCGCTCGGCGTGGCTTTCTAGAGTGTGGTAGGCAACGCAGCGGCGGGAATCCACCACCCCTGGGCTGACGATGGCCTGCGTGGGGCAAGCCTCTAGGCAGCGGGTACAGGTGCCGCAGTGAGCGGTGTGGGGCTGGTCAGGGAGCAACGGCAGGGTGGTCAGGATCACTCCCAGAAACACCCAGGAGCCGTACTCGCGGGTGAGCAACAGGCTGTTTTTGCCGATCCAACCCAAGCCCGCCTGCATGGCCCAGGGCTTTTCCGCCACCGGGCCGGTATCCACGTAGAATCGACCCGTATGATTTGGGAACTGGGCTTGCATCCAGAGGTGGAGTTGTTTGAGCCGCCGTCCCAACACGCGGTGATAATCTCGACCCCAAGCGTAGCGGGAGATCTTGCCCTTGCCGGGATCCTGGCTGTGGCGGATGGGGGTGTAGTAATTCAAAGCCACACAGACCAACGACTGCACCCCCGGCAGCACCTGCTTTGGATCCATTCGCCTAGGATCCGCCATCCAGGCCATGTCGGCGGCCATGCCCGCAGCCAGCCAAGCTTGCAGGCCCCGCAAGTCGGGGGGATCCTCTATGCTGGCAATGCCGACTTTGTCAAAACCCAGGGCCAGGGCCTGTCGTTTCACCTGCGCAGTGGCTCTGGCCCAGTCGACCTCTGAACCCGCAGGGATCCCTGCCATGGCTATGCCGGCAAACCCATCACGCGGCGGTAGCGGGCCTCCAGCTGTGCCACCTGCTGGGAGCGGCGGGAGGGATCCCAGGAGCTACAAGCAAACAACTCCTGTCGCAGCTTGGCCACATCCACCGTCGTCACGGCTCCGCCGGACACCACCTGTTTTCCTCGCACCCAAACGCTATGCACTGCCTGGGTGGGCCGACCCAACACCAGCAGCCCAATGGGATCGGTACGGGGCAACAGCGACAGTTGGGTGAGATCGTACAGCACCAGATCCGCTTGCTTGCCTACCTCCAGGGATCCCATCTGATCCCCCAGGCCCAAGCCGATTGCCCCACCTCGGGCTGCCATCTCGATGCTCTCGCGGGGAGAAATCCAGTGGCGGTAGTCGGGATCCGTGATGTTGTGAAGGATGGTGCCGATTTTGATGGCCTCTAGCAAATCCTGCGAATCGTTGCTGGCGGATCCATCGCAGCCAAAGGCCACGTTCACCCCTGCCCGGCGGTATTTCAAGATGGGGGCAATGCCGCTGCCCAGGCGCAGGTTGCTCAGGGGGTTGTGAACAACCGTAGAGCCGGTGCGGGCCAAGATCTCGATATCGGCATCGCTGAGCCAGACGCAGTGGGCCAAGGAAGTTTTCCGGTCTAGGTAGCCCAAGCGCTCCAGATGCTCCACAGCACTACAGCCGTACTTTTCCTGGGCCAGCATCTGCTGGGCGCGGGTTTCCAACAGGTGGGCGTGGCGGGGTAGGTCATACTTCTGGCTTAACTCCGCACAGCCCTTGAACAGCTCGTCTGAGCACAGTTGGATCCCTGTGGGAGCCACCATGAGGGTAATGCCCTCTTCTGGCCGGTGAAAGCGCTGCACCGCCTCTTCCACAATGGCCAGCACCTCTGCTGTGGAGAGGGGATAGGTTTCCGGCTCCCGATCCCAAGAGGAGCTGCTGGGCAACCCCCGAGAGAGAGCCTGATCCTGGATCAAGGGGCCCACGAAGGCGCGGATCCCGACTTCTCGGTAGGCCCGTACCGCCGCCTCAATGGTGGCCAACTCTTGGCCTGGGATCAACACCAGATGATCCACCACCGAGGTGCCCCCCGTCAGCAGGGTTTCCACCGCCGTCCCCAGCGCGCTGAGATAGATTTTTTCCGGATCCGGCGGCACATACTCGTGCAGTTGTGCCAGCCACAGCTCCAGCGGATAGGGCGGTATGATCCCTCGTTGCCACATTTCGGAAGAATGGGTGTGGGCATTGACAAAGCCCGGCAGCAAGAGTTGGTTACTGGCATCCAGTTCCAGGCTGTCTGCGCCCGTTGCGGGTAACCCTCTGCCTATGGCAGCAATCCGTTCCCCCTCGATTCGCACATCTGCGGTTTCGTAGCCGGTGGCGGTGGGAATTAACGCATTGCGCAAGATAAAACTCATGCCCGGGATCCAAAAAGGCCGTCTGCTACCTTAGCGTGCTGGAGTTAACCCTGCCAAGGCGGGAGGATCAGAACATTTGCATGCATAACCTAGCCTTTCCCCCAAGGGATACCCAAGCGTAGTGGTTATAGAACTGCCGACATAGAGGTGCCCACACTCTCCATAACGCAGTTTCAACGCCTCTGCACCGCCGACATGGCCCTACAGCTCAGCCTTGACCGGCTATTTCTTTTTCTTGGCGGAGCCTTTTTTGGCCGGCTTGCTCTCGGCAGCAGGGGCCGGTTCTGGGGCAGGTTCTTCAGGAGGAGCGGGTGGAGTCTCTTCCACTTTGGGGGCCTCTGCCGGCTTGAGACCGGCTTGAGCGGCAACCTCAGCAGCAAAATCCACTTCTTCTTTCTCGATCCCCTCTCCCAGGACAAAGCGCACAAACCGCCGCACCCGAATGTTTTCCCCCAGTTTGGCAATGTGCTGCTTGACCAATTCCTCCACCGTGATCGAGGAATCTTTAATAAAGGGTTGATCCAACAGGGATAACTCTTTCAGGCGCTTTTCGATGCGACCTTGCACGATCTTCTCGCGTATGTTCTCCGGCTTATTGGCCAGATCTTCTTTGCCCATTTCAATGGCTTTTTCCCGCTCCACCACTTCAGCAGGGATCTGGTCAACGCTGACGTATTCTACGTTTTGGCAGGCGGCAATCTGCTTGGCGATGTCTTGCACCAATTTCTTGAAATCTTCGTTGCGGGCCACGAAGTCCGTCTCGCAGTTCACTTCCACCAACACCCCAATTCGATTGCCGAAGTGGATGTAGCTGTCAACTGCCCCCTCTGCCGCGACGCGACTGGCCTTTTTGGCTGCCCCTGCCAACCCTTTCTGTCGCAGCCAGGTGATGGCTTTCTCCATATCGCCACCGGAATCTTCCAGGGCTTTTTTGCAGTCCATCATGCCTGCGCCCGTCTTTTCGCGCAGCTCTTTGACCAGTTTGGCATCAATGCTCATGAGGGCTCCTCGAATGAAAGAACGGGAAGAATGTGGCGGGATATGAGTGAGAATGAGCGGGCTTCGGTAGAATTGTAAACCTAGATTTCAAGAATACACGCCTCTGGATAGGGAACAGGCAGGGAAGTGCCCGGATTGCACGGGATCCCTGCCCTTGCTCTAGCCTTCCTCGGCTTCTCCTTCTTCTTCGTCCTCCATGTCTTCCAGAATGTCGTCGTCCAGATCCATGGCCCCTTCGTAGTCGTACTCATCCTCTTCAACGGTGTCGAGCTGCCCATGCCGCCCTTCGTAGATGGCATCCGCCAACTTGCCTACAATCAGCTTAATCGCTCGAATGGCATCGTCGTTAGAGGGAATGAAGATATCGCTGAGATCGGGGTCGCAGTTGGTGTCCAGCAGTGAGATGATCGGGATGTTCAGCTTGATACATTCCTGAACGGCGTTGGCCTCCCGCCGCTGATCGACGATGATCACCGCATCGGGGAGCTTGCGCATCGTTTTAATGCCGCCCAAGTACTTTTCCAGCCTGGCCAACTCTCGCCGCAGACGGCTGGCCTCTTGTTTGGGCAGGCGATCCAGAAGACCACTGCTCTCCATCTCCTCAATTTCTTTGAGGCGGTCGATGCGGGTTTTGATGGTGGCCCAGTTGGTGAGCATACCCCCCAACCAGCGCTGGTTGACATAGTAGCTGCCACAGCGACGAGCCTCTTGAGCGATGATCCCGGCAGCTTGCCGTTTGGTGCCCACAAACAGGAAGCGCCAACCCCTGTCAGCAGCATCCCGCACATACTCGTAGGCTTCGTTCAGATAGCGGGCCGTCTGCACCAAATCGATGATGTGGATGCCGTTCCGCTCGGTAAAGATGTAGGGCCGCATTTTCGGGTTCCAGCGGCTGGCCTTGTGGCCGAAGTGAACCCCTGCCTCCAACAGTTGAGGCAAACTGACTACGCTCATGAGTTTTTCCTCTCCTACGGGTTAGCCTCCGCCCGAACGGATCCCAGTTACGGCCTTCCCGCCGGTTACCTGCACAGAGCGCTCTACCCCCATTGGCAAGGAACTCAGGAGCTGTTGCAGCAAACCGCGAAAGGGCTGTTAGGACACCCGGTGGTTCAGGCGTGTGATTTTTTAACAGCTTAACCAGGCTAGCACGTTTTTCGCAGGATCCCGCAGCTTGGGGTTAACTCTGGCGGCGATCCAATGCTAAACTGGCTAAGCGCTTCATAGGCTTCTACCTGTAAGTGCGTCGGGGCGTAGCGCAGCTTGGTAGCGCACCACTTTGGGGTAGTGGGGGTCGTGGGTTCAAATCCCGCCGCTCCGATACTGAGTAATCAGGGGAGGGCTTGAGCCGGACAAAGCCCACTATGCCGGAAACTTTGAGGTACTTTGGCTCCGCTGTCAATCCCTTGCCATTGGCTCCGTTGATCGGCAGCCTTAAGAATCAGGTCACAAGCTTGGCCGGACAATATGGGATCCCGGTTTTACGGTGCTGGATCCCGATGCGGAGCCGACCTTGAACAACATGGGGTTTCGACGGATCTGGAGCGCTTAATCACGGCCCAGGATCCAGGCAATAAGGGGGGGATCCCTGTGGTCAAGATAATACCGAACGGCTTGGGTCAGGTCGATTTCCAGGTCGCGGTTTTGGATGTCGGTGATCATCCTGTGCATAAGCTCCAGATGGATGCGGTCGTCTTGGGTGAGCAGAGCATACTTGCCATTGGGGCTGTTGTTGAGGGCGGCCAAGGCCGCTTGGGTGGCGGTAGCCGTTTTGGAAGGAGGCTTAAGGCGGGCATCCCGCAGCAAGAGAAACTGAAGCTTAGGGTGAGCAATCACCAATTGGTTGAAGTTATTGACCTGCCAATACATGCTGCCAGCAGCCACTTGGATAAAGGCAATCACCCGCTTTTGGCTGGGGAAATAGAGGTGATCTGGAAGCTTGCGTTTGCCCAGCTTCAGGGCACTCATGGGGACAGGATGGATCCCTTGCAGGGCATTGACGATGGTGCGCAATTTGCCGATATCAGCTGTGCTGTCCATAATCGCCTCTTGGGGATAGCTGGCACGAAGCTGGGCCTCGGTATCACGGAGGTAGGGTTCCAAGACTTCGGCAGGATCCTCAGAGAGGCTGGGTGGCTGGAGAGGCGGAGCTACAGCAACAAGACTCTGGGCAGGAAGAAGGGGGATGAGCAGTTGTTTGAGGGTTTGCAGCTCAGTTTCGAGCCGCTGGACACGGGCGGCTAGATTGCTGGCAGTGGGTACAACTTGCACCTGGGGAGGGAGAGGGATCCCGTTGATGTAGTGGCGATAGTAGGCTGAGGCCCGGTTGAGAATGGCCCGGATGGAGGGTTGACCAAGAATATCGCTTAGGTCATCGGCGGTAAAGAGAGCTTGGAGGTGGATCCCTGAAGGCAGGCGGCTCTGGAGAAGGGCTTGAAGCTGGGGAAGAGAGGGGAGATCTAGGGAGAGGACGGTTTGGGAGAGGCGATCGACGGTAGCCCGGTCAAATTGGGTTTGGAAATGTTGCCAACGGTCGGGGAACAGATTGAGGATAAACAGACTGTTGGGAATACGGGTAAAAAGCTCTTTCAGGGCATCGCCCAAGTTGAGGAGGATATCTCGATTTTCTTCTCGGCCCAAAGCTTCCAATTGGTCAAAGACAATAATGAGAGGTCGGTCAAGCAGCGAGAGCCTACCGATGACTTTCATTCCTTCTAGAGCAAAGGTGTTGCGGTCGAGATCTGCACTCCAGGGGGGCAACCCAATCAAGCCGGTATCCTCGGGATCCAGGTCGGTACCGCTGAGCCAGCGGATGATCTGGTGACGGCGGTTGGGATCCCTGTAGCTGCAGTATTTGATGATGCCCTTGAGAATGTTTTCGGTGGAACCGGTAAGGAAGTTTTGCTCTGCCCACCAGCGCAGAACCAGTTTTTCAATGGCTTGCCATTGTTGACGACGACGCTCGGTGCCTTCTGCTCCCAGGCGATGAAAGAGGTTGAGGGGATCCGCCGTGAGAAGGGAGAGAAGCTCTTCAGTTTTTGAGGTTTGGGGGAAGGTTTTCAAGATTTCCACAAAGCTCTTGGCAATCAAGTAGTCGAGCTGGGTGTGGTGATGGGCATCTACCCGTTCGCGCAGGGATTCCAGGGTGTGGCTGTAGATGTGGTGGTAGATGTTGTCGGGATGGGTGGGCTGAGGGATAAACAGGAGACGGTTGTGGCGCAGGAGGTTTTGGGCCACCCGCATGATCAGGTGGGTCTTGCCGGATCCAGGTTCACCCAGTAAGACAACCCCTCGGCTCTGGTGGTTGGGATCCCGTTGGATGTCCTGTAGGGTGGCAGTGAGCTGCTGGTACTGAGGCTGATAGATGGTGGTCTCGTCGGGATAATGCTGAAAGGGATTGTCAACTCTGCTGTTGGCGAAAGGATTGGGAACATTCTGGGCTTTGAGCTGAGCGTGGGTGAGGTGGCGATAGAGGTGGTAGGTAAAGAGGGCATCGTAGCTGGCGTCGTGGGCCAACTTGGAGTTGAAGTAGCCGCTCTCCAGTTGGATCCCAAGATGTTTGCTCAGGTACTCGAGTCCGTAACCGGCGAGGTTGGGAAAACATTGCTTGGCGGCTGACCAAGTACAGAAGATGGGGTTAGGAAGCCAATCTTGGTTAACTTGGTCAAAGGCTTGTTTAAGGATTTTTAGGTCGTGATCTGCATGGTGGAAAACAAGAGTCTTGCCTTGTGCCAAGCGCCGCAGGTCAGCAACGATTTGGGCCAAAGGTTTGGGCTGGGGGTGGTGGGGCGAGTATTCTTGGGTGTAGGCATGGTAAATAAGCTTGCCGCTGCTGTCGATAAGGGCGATCTCTTCCAGGTTGGGGTTGCCCTCGGTGTCGATAACCAAGTAGCTCATGGAGGGGCGGGATCCCGTGATGCTAATGTGCTCAATATCTCAGTGTAATTCTGGGTAGGCGGGTTCACCCGACACCAAGGGAACTAGAGATGAGTGAGCAGTGGTATTTTGCATACGGAAGTAACCTAGATGCCCAGCAGATGGGACACCGTGCTGTTGATTTCAAGGAAGCTAGGCGTGCTCGTTTGCAGGGATACCGCCTGACGTTCAACAAGCGCGGCAACGATGGAACCGGCAAGGCCAACATTGTCCGGGATCCCTCTGGGGTTGTGTGGGGAGTTGCCTATCTGTGCAGCTCGGACAGGCTGGAGAGGATGGATCGGTATGAAGGAATTCCGGGAGGTCATTACCGTCGCCAGCAGGTTCAGGTTCGAAGCGATGAGGGTGAAGTGATCGAAGCAATGACTTACGTGGCGGGAGATTCATTCATTGATGATTCATTGATCCCAAGCGAGGGATATCTTCAAGGAATCTTGAAGGGGGCACGAGAGCATGGGCTTCCCCCCGACTACATTCATCAAATTGAAGCGATGGGGTTGGGTGGCTGAGAGCACTCTGTCCAAGAGGATTGAGGCTGCTGGCAAACAGGTTCCTGCCCCTGACCTTAAGATGGAGCCTCAAACCAGGTGGGTTGATCCCGAACGGTTTTGGCAGCGTCCAGATCCAAGAGAGTGCGGCCTACCCGATAAAAGTGACGGCACATCCGTTGGCAATCCGAAAGGTCGGCGACTGTTATCTCAATCACCTACAACCATGCCAAACAGGCCACAGTAAAAGGCTGGCCATCGCAATGGTACTCCTCTTGCGTCTACAGATGCGGTGGGGCTAGTGTTGCCAGACTCTCATCTAACTCAGTAACTGTTCTTGCAACACGGAGTTTCTCAATAAAACGATGTAGTCTTGAATCTCTTGCGGAAGCATTTTAATGTCGCTATCCATTTGTCGATGAACAGAGAGAACCTCAACTCCAACCAGTTGATTTTCCTTGTCGAAATCCAAAACAACCCCAGGGGCAATCTCCTCTGAGCTTTGGACTTGAGCTGTTGTCAAACGAATATATCCAGCATCCACATCAGGATCAAACTCGATGAAAGGTCTCATGGCAGCTTTTTCCCCATTGTTCGATCAAAAAAGATAGTCACCACTGTCCAAGGATCCGTTGATTCATCGTAAACAATCTTCAGGAGGCGATTGCCGTACTCCGGAATTCGACCATAGGCTTGCTTGAGCTGAGGATCTTTGGGATCCACTTGTACGTAGTCAGGGCAGCTCAGAACTCTCTCGATCCACTGGCTTGCGATCTCTTGTCGCTGCTGCAGCCGTCTCAACGCATGCTCAGATAGCCGAAAGTGCTCAGACTCTAACACGAGCTACCCAAATGAGATAAGGAGCCGCTGGCGGGAGCTGACAACTCTTTTTTTCCTGCGGTTAAAGAGTAAACCTTGCCATATCATCTTCTCCACCGGATCTCGACCGTCAAACGGGGGGATCCCTGAGCAAGCTAGCTCTGAGATAGGCGCTTCACCTCAGCTCCAGAGAGCAGGCGATGGGCTTCTTGCAACAAAGCCGGGATCCGGTCGCGGTGGGGGCTGTGGATAAGATAAGGTCGCAGGGCTTCGGCATCCACTTTGTCTGCCCGCTGGCCGGGGAGCCAACTGCCGGCATTGCCCAACAGGTTGTAACGGCTCTTGGCATAGTCCACCAAGTCATAGGCCAAGACCAAATTGCGCAGCAGCAGAATGAACGGGATATTCACCTGTCCGGGGGTTTGGTCGTAGCGAGGCAGGCCCTGGTGCCAAGTTTTGGCGTAGTGTTCCCCCACCTGCTCGATCAAAGCTTGCTCTAGGCGGGCCAGGATCGGCGGCAACAGCTCATCAGCCCGATCCAATAACTCCACCGCCTGCAGGTGCTCATCAAAATCGCTGGGTCGGGCCGCCCCAATGCTGAGGGTGTGAACCTGGGGATGGGACAGACAGAACAGGTCGTTGAAGACCATCGGGCTGAGGGGTTGGCACAACTGCACCAGCTTGGCGGGCGGATCGTAAAGCTTGCCCCCCTTATCCGAGGGACTGATGATGAATACCCCCATATCCTGCTGAGCGGCGGCCTCAATGGCAGGCCAGTTGGTCTGGTTGACAAAATACCAGTGCAGGTTGACGTAATCAAAGCCCCCTGACTGTATGGCTTCCACGATCAGCTCCGTCGGCCCATGGGTGGAGAAGCCAACGAAACGCACCCGTCCCTGCCGTACTAGGCGCTGACACACCTCCAGGCACCCCCCTGGACGCAGGCTGTGTTCCAAGTCTTCCCAGGTGTTCAACCCGTGGATGGCCAGCAGATCCACATAATCGAGGTTCAAGTAGCTCATCGATTGCTCGAACTTGGCCAGGAACTGCTGCGGGTCGGCGCTGGGGCCAATTTTCGTCTGCACAATCAGATCTTGCCGGGGAAAGAGCGGCAAAATGCGGCCCAACTGCATTTCAGAAGTGCCATAGCCGCGGGCAGTTTCGATGTGGTTGATGCCCACCTCCAAGGCCCGGCGAATCGTCGCCTCCAGGTTCTGCTGGCTTGCCGCTGGGATCCCTGACCAAGGAGTATCTTGCCAGCTGTGTTGATAGCGCATGCCACCACAGCTCAGCACAGGCATAGGCAGCTCGGTACGCCCAAATCTGCGATACTGCATGGTTTTTCCCCTGGACTAAGCCCCATTTTAGGGCGGGCTTTCCATACCCCACCGCCGAAACTTGAACCCTGAGCCGGCCGCATTGTGCAGCAGTCACCGTCAGAAATCAAGAAATCAGATCAGTCTGGAAATGTGAGGGCTGCAGGGGAGCGACTAAGCTAGAGTGTTTTAGGAGTACGGGGCTGACGGGGCTCGAACCCGCAACTTCCGCCGTGACAGGGCGGTGCTCTAACCAATTGAACTACAGCCCCAATCGCTGCGAATATCTATTCTGGATGTGGATGAGGATTGTTGTCAATCATGGTGGTTAGTTTGGCAGCACAGGCCGCAACCCTTGTGGATACTGCTCCGCAAAATGGGATCCCGACGGCGGCAATGCAACAGGTGGCGGATGTGCTCACCCAGGTGGCCCAACACCTGGATCACCTGCAATACACCACCTTGCGCTACCCCGATGGCGGCTGGCTGACGGTGCGGGTGGTCGAGGATCCTGCTGCTGGCGACTCATCCTCAGAGGGATCCCAGCCGACGACCCATCTGTGGATCCCGGCCTTCGGCCACCTGGAAGATGCCCACACCACGCTGGCAGAGCTTAAGGATCGAGCGCCGGAGCTGGAGACCGCTTCTTTTGGGGTTTTGGAGCTGTTGTTCTTGGCGTTGGGCCTTTCCCGGGCCGATGGCATCGTCTTTTACGACCAAGCTGGGGATCGGCAACAGGGCAAGACCGTGGCCTGCCGAGCTTTGATGGAACAGGTCAATCAATCGCTTCGCAGATGGGCCTCTCCACCCCCTTCAATGGCTTGAGCTCTTGAACTTTTCTCTTTTATGGTTTTGTGGTCATTTCGATTCAAACTAGGACAAAGCGTTGAATGCGGAGGGCCAGAAGGCTTTTCTAAGGACTCCGTCCCGCCGGCGCGATAGGACTCCGTCCCGCTGGCGCGAGCAGTAGCCCAGACGTCTCATCCTAACCTGAAACAACTATAAAACTATTAAAGATCTATAAAGTTTAAAGATCGCAACAAGATCGCAACGCAAACAGATCCGCCAGATCCGCAATCCGCCCTGCGTCAACTCAAGATGGCCCCCTGTCGGCGGGCAAACTTCCGCAGCTTCTCGTCCATCCGCGCCCCCCGTAGATCCGCTTTGCAAAAGTTGGTAAAGCGCTTGCTCTTTTCTTCTGGGTATCGAGCCAAACGAACCCCACCGCCCATCGACCAGATCACCGAGCTGGCCACCACCAAGGCGATCCCAGCCGCTCCTAACGCATAAACCAAATTGCCCGTGGTCAGGCGGACAAGCAAAAAGGCCAGGATCCCTGAGCCCAGCAGCCCCCCCAAGCCTGTCAGGATCCCTCCCAACGTCTTGGCCGATCCAGACAGTTGGATCAAAACCCGCAGCCAGTAGGGTTGAGGGGTGTTGAAGAGGATGCCGCGCAGATCCGCCCCCTGCAAGTTGGCCCCTGAGAAATCGGCCCCCCGCAGATCGGCCTGGCGCAAATCGTAGCCGGCTAGGTTTTGGTTGGCAAAGGACTTTCCCCGCAGATCCGCTCCCGCCATGGAAGGGATCCGCGGTGGGGTGGCCGGCTTGATCCGTCCGCCGCCTGTGATGCTACTGGCTCGGCCCAGTTGGGTGAAACCGGTGGTGCTCCCCCACTCAGAGGGGATGGATAGCGGGCTGCTGGCTGTCATTCCCCCTGCGGTGGACGGAGGGAGGGGTGTGGGCACGAAACCACCCGAGCGGCGCTTGGCCCAGTAGCCGGAGATCACCGATGTGCTGGGATTGGCAGACAGGGGAGAGCTGGGCAACACAATCGGCTGAGAGATCGGGCCGCCTGCCTCTTCCACCGGGATCCCTTGCAGCGCCCGCAAGACCTCGGTGGCGGTGGCAAAGCGCTGATTGATGGCCGGCTGCAACATGCGGTGCAGAATGGCGTCGAATTCCGGGCTGAGCTGCAGGCAATCCGACCAATCCCACTGCCCCGTTTCATGGTTATAAAACTTGGCCGGAGATTCCAACGTCATCAAGTTGATGCAGGTGGCAGCCAAGGCATAGAGATCGCTAGAGGGACCGACCGCCTGGCCGGCTACTTGCTCTGGGGGAGAAAAGCCCAGCGAGCGAATGGCCGTCGCCTCTTCTGCCAAATCCTGGCCCGGGCCGAGCTGCTTGACGGCCCCAAAGTCGATCAGCACCAATCGGCCATCTTCTTTGCGACGAATCAGGTTGGCGGGTTTAATGTCTCGGTGAACCGTGTTGTGGCTGTGGACATAGCTGAGGATCAGCAGCACCTCCTGCATCACCTGCCGGGTTTGTTCTTCGGAAAAGGGCCCATTGCGACGCATTTCTTGGGAGAGGGTGGTGCCCTGGATAAATTCCTGCACCAAGTAGAACTTGCCGCCTTCCTGAAAGTGGGCGTAGAGCTTGGGGATCTGCGAATGTTCGCCCAGGCGCTCCAACACTTGGGCCTCGCGATTGAAGAGCTCCTCCGCCAGCTTGGCCAGTTGCGGGGATCCCTCGACCGGGCGCAACTGCTTGATCACCCGCCAAGGTTTGGAGGGCATGTCCTCATCCCGCGCCAAAAAGGTAGAGCCAAATCCCCCCTGGCCGATGCGCTTGAAGGCCCGGTAGCGATTGCGCAGCAGCAAGGGATGGCCACAGGAGACACAGGTAGAAGCGTCCGCCGGGTTTTCCGGGTGCAAACAGGCAGGGTTAAGGCAGTAGCAGTTGGGCATACCAGTTTGGGGTTACCGGCTGGCGACCCGGACAACCGAGACCAAGCCAAGAAATCGGCAGGCGAGTTGCGAGAGATACATACAGGTTAAACCACACAGAAACAAATCTTGCACAACCGCCTCAAATAAGCTGATATTAGCGTCTGCCCGCCCTGAGGTTAATCGGACAAATCGCTTAGGTTTTCGGCGGATGGGGTTTGGTGGAACAGAGGAGAACAACAAGGGCTGGACTGCCCTGCAGAGGGAAAACTTAGAATTGATGAATACAGCCATCTTCGCCTGTCATGTTTCCAGCGCTTTCCGGTGCCGCCATTCGGCAAACTTTTCTGGACTTCTACGCCCAGCGGGGCCACCAGGTGTTGCCCAGCGCCTCCTTGGTGCCAGAAGATCCAACGGTGCTGCTGACCATTGCCGGCATGTTGCCCTTTAAGCCCATTTTCCTGGGGCAACGGGATCCGGAGTACCCACGGGTTACAACGGCCCAGAAATGTGTGCGCACCAACGACATCGAGAACGTGGGCCGAACGGCGCGCCACCACACCTTCTTCGAGATGCTGGGCAACTTCAGCTTTGGCGACTACTTCAAAAAGGAGGCCATCGCCTGGGCCTGGGAGCTGGTGACGGAGGTTTTCGGCCTGCCCCCGGAACGGCTGGTGGTGAGCGTCTTTCGCGAAGATGAGGAGGCTTTTGCCCTCTGGCGAGATGAGATAGGGATCCCGGCCCACCGCATCCAGCGCATGGGAGAGGCGGATAATTTCTGGGCTGCCGGCCCCACCGGCCCCTGTGGCCCTTGTTCTGAGATCTACTACGACTTCAAGCCAGAGCTGGGGGATGAGCGGATCGATTTGGAGGATGACTCCCGCTTTCTGGAGATCTACAACCTGGTGTTCATGGAGCTGAACCGGGATAGCGAAGGTCACCTGATGCCGCTGGCCAAGCAAAACATCGACACCGGCCTGGGGTTGGAGCGGTTGGCCCAAGTGTTGCAGGGGGTGCCCAACAACTACGAGACGGACTTGATCTTTCCCATCATTCAAACGGCGGCTGGGATCGCCGGGCTGAACTACTCCAAGGCCAACCCGGAGCAGCAGATCTCCCTGAAGGTGATCGGGGATCACGCGCGGGCAGTGATGCATTTGATTGCCGATGGGGTGCTCCCTTCCAATGTGGATCGGGGCTATGTGCTGCGGCGGCTGATCCGGCGGATGGTGCGCCACGGTCGGTTGCTGGGGATCGGCGAGCCTTTCACCATCCCGGTGATCGAGACCGCGATTCAGTTGGCCGAGGCTGCCTATCCTCAGGTGCGGGAGCGAGAAACCCTGATCAAGACCGAGCTGCAACGGGAGGAAGAGCAGTTTCTCAAAACCCTGGAGCGGGGGGAACGGCTACTGCTGGATTTGTTTACTGCCGTCGAATCTTCCCGCCGTGACAGCAGCTCGCCAAAGCAGATCTCCGGCGCCGACGCCTTCAAGCTCTTCGATACCTACGGTTTTCCGCTGGAGCTAACCCAAGAAATTGCCCAGGAACACGGCTTCAGCGTGGATCTGGAGGGCTTTGAGCAAGAGATGGAGAAACAGCGGCAGCGGGCCCGCGCCGCCCACCAAACCATCGACCTCACAGCCCAGGGATCCCTGGACGAGTTGGCGGATTTCCTCAGCCAAACGGAGTTTTTGGGGTACAGCCAATCTTCTGCCCGCGGCGTGGTCGAGGCCCTGTTGGTCGAGGGGAAATCGGTGCCCCAAGTGGAGGCAGGGCAGGCAGTGCAGGTCGTTTTGGATCGCACGCCCTTCTACGCCGAGTCCGGCGGGCAAATTGGCGACCGGGGCTACCTTTCTGGGGACGGCCTGCTGGTGCGGATTGAAGATGTGCAAAAGCAAGGGGATCTGTTCGTTCACTTTGGCCGTGTGGAACGCGGGATCCTGCGGGTGGGGGATCCCGTCCAAGCCCAAATCGACCTGGCCTGTCGGCGGCGCGCCCAAGCCCACCACACCGCCACCCACCTGCTGCAGGCGGCCCTGAAAAGAATTGTCGATCCCTCGATTGGTCAGGCGGGATCCCTGGTGGCTTTTGACCGGCTGCGCTTTGATTTCACCCTATCCCGGCCAGTCACCCCTGAGGAGCTGGAACAGATCGAGAACTTGGTGAACACCTGGATCGCCGAGGCCCATGCTGCTCAGGTGGCGATCATGCCCCTGGCCGAAGCCAAAGCCAGAGGTGCCGTGGCCATGTTCGGGGAAAAATACGGCGCCGAGGTGCGGGTAATCGACTTTCCGGGGGTGTCGATGGAGCTGTGCGGCGGCACCCACGTCAACAACACCGCCGAGATCGGCCTGTTCAAGATCATCGCCGAGACTGGAGTGGCTGCCGGGATCCGCCGCATCGAGGCCGTGGCCGGGCCGGCTGTGCTGGAATACCTGAACGAACGGGACAGGGTGGTGCGGGAGCTGAGCGCTCAATTTAAAGCCAAGCCCCAGGAACTGCCGGAGCGGGTTGCCGCCCTACAGGCGGAGCTGAAAGCTGCCCAGAAGGAACTGGAAGAGGTGCGCAGCCAGTTGGCCTTGCTACAGGCCGAAGGTCTGCTGGCCCAGGCGGTTGCCGTCGGAGATCTCAAGGTGCTGGTGGCCGAGCTGGGATCCACCACCCCTGAGGCCCTCAAAACCGCTGCCGAGCATCTGCTCCACAAGCTGGCGGAAGGGGCAGTGGTGCTGGGATCGGTGCCGGAAGCCGGTAAGGTCAGCCTGGTGGCTGCCTTTAGCCCTGCTGTGCAGCAACTTGGCCTGAAGGCGGGATCCTTCATCGGCGAGATCGCCAAACTGACTGGGGGCGGTGGTGGCGGACGGCCCAACTTGGCCCAAGCTGGGGGCAAGCAGCCGGAGAAATTGGCAGAGGCTTTGCAGGTGGCCCGGGAGCGGTTGCAAGCGGAGCTGATCTCGCGCTAGGGGAGCGAAGCCCTTTTGAGCAGCAACAGGCCGTCCATCAGCCACTACAGTCGTTCAGTTTAGAGTGCTGTTCAGTTTAGGGTGAGACGCCTGGGCTATTGAGGGAAGCCTTCTGGCCCCGTATTGGGTTATGGGTTTAGGTTTAAATCGAAATGACTATAGATCTTCGGCCAGTGCAGTTTCCGACAGGTCTTCCAAGCTCAGTTGCACCTGCCGCTGCAGCGCCTGAATCGCCTGGTATTCCTGCTGGATGCTGGCCTGGTACTGGGCAGCCAGGGCGGTGTTGCCCTCGGAAAAGGCTTGATCCCACAGTTGGGTCCAATAGCGGTAGCGTTTCTGGCGAATTTCCAGCTCCATGTTGGCAATGGCGGCCCGCACCACCATCCGTGGACGCATCAGGGCTACGCGGGTATTTTCGTCCAACCAGAGCAGATGGCTGAGGCGCTCGTTGAGCTGCTCATCTTGGGCACAGAGGGTGCGCAAAGCCGTCAGCAAAGTCTCTCCCCGGTCTTCCAGCTCCGGCTGAGCCGAGATCAGCTCCAAGATCCGCTGCCACAACTCGCGGTGGGGGCGAAAGCTAAATTGCAGCTCCCGCTCCAGCAAAGTTTGCCGAATTTCGCGGCGATACTCGCCAAAATGCAGAAAAATCTGCAAAAGATGGGACTCCGACTGCAAGAGTTTGGATCCCTTATTGAGGGAAGGTTGCTGGGGTTTGGCCCAGCGGTACTGCCGCACGGCTCGGCGCAGGTCTTCTTCCAAATCTCGACTGAGGCGACCATTGCCCCGACTGAGCAGTTCTGCCACTTTGTGCAAATACAAAGAGCGCCACTGTCCACCCAAACCGGCCAGCAGTTGCACAAGGGCTTGACGGGCCTGTTGAAAATCGGCGGCCCGGCTCAGATCCCGACCGGCCAGCACCTGTTCAATTCGCCAATCCAGCCACAGGGGGGCCTGCTCAATCAGGGTTTGCAGTTCAGCAACCGCTGGTGTCAGCGGGGCGGAGCCCCTGTGCTCCCACAAAAATTCGTCGGCATCTTTGCCCTCAGGAAGGGTGAGAATGCGCAGCTCAATTTCTCCGCGCCGCGCTTGTTCTTCAATGGCTTCAATGGCCCGGCTGGCGGCGTTCAAACCGGCCCGATCCGCATCAAAATTGAGGATCAGCCGCTTCGACTGGGTGTAGCGCAGCAGGGTCTTCACCTGGTGGGGTGTCAAAGCAGTGCCCATGGCCGCTACAGCATAGGCAACTCCCGCCTGATGCAGGGCGATGACATCGAAGTAGCCTTCCACCACCAAGACTTGATCGGCTTTGGCAATGGCATCGCGGGCAAAGTTGAGACCATAGACCACCTGGCTTTTGTTGAAAAGCTCTGTTTCTGGAGAGTTGAGGTACTTGGGCTGTCCTGACTCCCCCAGAGCTCTGCCGGCAAACCCGATCACCCGCCCCTGCACATCGAAAATGGGCAGCATGATCCGGTTGCGAAAGCGGTCGTAGTGGCCGGATCCCTGCTGGCGGGGAACCAGCAATCCAGCCTCTTCTAAAAGTTTGACCGGTTGGCGCTTGTGGTTGACCAAGTATTCGTAGAGAGATTGCCAGCCGGGGGGAGCAAAGCCGATTTGAAATTTTTGCAAAGTTTCTTCGCTCAGGTGGCGGCTGTGCAGGTACTGGCGGGCGGCGGATCCTAGCTGGGATCGGAGGGCATGCCGATAAAAATCGGCAGCCATGGCCAAAATCTCCAGCAGCTTTTCCCGGTGGGAGAGCTCCCGCTCATCAAGGGATCCCAAGGGCTGTGTCTCGGTGTGGCGAGTGGGCAGAGGGATGTGGTAGCGCCGGGCCAAGTGGCGCACGGCCTCAGCAAAGGAGAGATGCTCGGTCTGCATGACAAAGCGCAGCACATCTCCCCCTGCCCCGCAGGAGAAGCACTTGTAGATCTGCTTGCTGGGGCTGACCTGAAAACTGGGTTTGTGGTCGTTGTGGAAAGGGCAAAGCCCAACGAAGTTCTTCCCCTGCTTGCGCAGCACCACTTTTTCGGCCACCACTTCCACGAGGTCGGCCTTTTGGCGCACCAACTGAATGAAATCGGGGGGCAGACCGCTCATGGCTGCAGGGGATCCTGACCTTATAGTAGCCGGGGGAAACTCGACAGGCTGTCTTTTGACCTGGCCCAACGGGCTTGGGATAATGGGCGGGCCTTAAAGGCTAGTTTTCGGTCAGTCCCTGAGATGAAAATGCGAATGATCAACCTTTTTATCGGGCTTTTGGTGGCAGTATTTGCCCTCTTTTTAGGCCCGCAAATGGCTTCTGCTGAGCCTGATTTGGCCTTGGGAGCCAAGGTCTTTCAGGCCAAATGTGTGGGTTGTCACTTGAACGGGCGCAACACTTTGGTGGCAGCGAAAAACCTTTCTCTGGCGGCTCTTCATGAGTACCATGTAGACACCCCTGAGCTGATCCAGGCCCAAGTGAGAAACGGCAAAGGGGCCATGCCGGCTTTTGCCAAGATTCTCAAGCCGGAGGAGATCGAGGCGGTGGCAGCCTACGTTTTGGATCGCGCTGAGCACAACTGGAGTAGAGGCTAGTGTCCAAAGAGAGGACTCAAGATCCAGCCTTGCTGCAGGAAAGCCCGGCGGAGCGGCTGCCTCACGAGCAGGGATGTGAAGGACAGGGATCCCGCCGCAAAATCTTGTCGGTTGGCGTGGGAGCCCATGGCTTGGTGGCGGTGGGCATTTCTGCCCATGGGGTAGTGGCCATCGGCGTGGTGACCCACGGCATCCTCTCCATTGGCCTAGTGGCTATGGGGGCGCTCTCCTTCGGGCTGGTGTCGATGGGTTTGGCCAGCGCCGGCCTGGTGTCGATGGGCCTAGCCAGTTGGGGACAGCACAGCATGAGCGTAACGGAATCCCACGGATCCCATCACCACCCCTAGGTTTTGACCAACAAACACTGCATTTTTCTCTTTCTCTACAGGCTTGCAAGGAGCATCTGCGAATGTTCAGTCTGCAAAGATACTTGACCCTGGCCAAGCAATCTCTGCTGGCCCTGGGAATGAGTTGTTTGCCCCTTTCTTCTGCCTGGGCCCATGTCACCGTCCATCCCAAAGAGGCCCCGGCGGGCAGCTTTGCCAAGCTCACCTTTCGGGTGCCCCATGGCTGCGATGGATCCCCGACCGTGCGCCTGCGGGTGCAGATCCCGGAGGGATTCGTCTCTGTGAAGCCGATGGTGCATCCCCTGTGGAAAATCGAGACGGTCAAAAAGCCGCTGGAGACCCCCTATGAGTCGCATGGGAAGATGATTACCGAAACGGTTGCCGAGGTGATCTGGAGCGGCGGCTCGCTGCCCGATGAGTTCATGGATGAGTTCAGCATCAGCCTCAAGCTGCCGAATCGCCCCGGTGAGGTCATCCCCATCCCAGTGATTCAGGAGTGCGAGCAGGGCATGTACCGCTGGATCCAGGTGGCTCAGCCTGGCGAGGATCCCAACAGTTTGCCGGAGCCGGCTCCGCTGCTGAAGCTGACAGGTGGAGACATTGGACAGGGTCACGGTCATGGCCATGGGCACGGCCATGGGCACGGTCACGGTACCCGCTAGGCGGCCTGGTTGGGATCATGTCTTATCCTAGGGGGGGTTTTGCTGGGATTTGGGCTGGGATCCTCTGCGCCTTGCTGTGGGTGGCCGGGATCCAGCCCGTTTTTGCCCATGCCAGCTTGCTATCCACCTTCCCGGAGGATGGGGCAGTGTTGCAGGAAGCGCCGACACAGGTGCGGCTTGTTTTCAATGAGCCGGTGCAGATCACACAGCTCCAGGTTTTAGACAGCAACGGACGAGCTCTGCCCTTGGAAAATCGGGTGACCAGGGGTGAGGCACCGCAGGGGGATTTGCCGCAGGGGATCCCCGAGGGGGTTTACATTGTCAGCTGGCGGGCCATTTCTGCCGATTCTCATCCGGTAAGCGGTTCGTTTGTTTTCCTGGTGGGAGCGGATCCGGAGCGAGTTCAGACGGTGAGGGCGACCCAGCTTCAAGGAAGGGATCCCTTGTACTGGCCGCTGGTGGGGGTACGCTGGGGGATCTACTTGGGCAGCCTCTTTGTGGTGGGGGTGCTGGGCTGGTGGCGACTGTTGCGGGGGCAGCGGAGCAGTTTCGCCGATTCTGATCGCGTCAGCGGGGCGGAGCCCTTATCTTGGGCTTTTGCGACAGCTTGGATCACCCTCAGCTTGACCGTGGTGGCCTTCAGTCTGCATTTGGCCCAGCTTTACCCTTACTTTAATGGGCGAGAGCTGCTGGGTGTGATGCTTTCTCCCTACGGCTGGGGTACAGGGCTGCGGCTGGTGGGGCTAGGGATCCTGATCTGGGCCTGTGAGGGAGGTGCCGCCTGGGCCAGTGGCATGGGGTCGGTGTTGGTGCTCGGCTCCTTTTTGCCCATCGGCCATGCCCTCACCAGCGAGTATCCCGCGGGGACGATGGCGCTGTTGGGGCTGCACCTGGCCGGCTCGGCTTTTTGGTTAGGGGGGCTGTGGGGGTTAGAGCGCCTGTTGAGCAGGGAATCTGCTCCCTACCCATCTGTAGGCATCATCCAACGGTTTTCTGACGTGGCCACCTGGGCGGTACCGGGGCTTATCCTGGCGGGGGTGGGGATGGGTGGGATCCACCGCGGCTGGGACTGGGATCATCCGTATGGGCAGTATCTCTGGGCCAAGCTGCTGCTGGTGCTGATGATGGTGGGGCTGGGCGCCCACAACAAGTTTCGGCTGGTGCCGGGATTACAGCAAGGTGGACAGGCCGCGGGCCGGTCGCTGCGCCGGATCGTCCGCCTGGAGTTGGTGGGGCTGATGCTGGTGCTGGCCTTGACCAGCTTCCTGGTGGCCCAGGCTCCTCCCAGTAATGGAAGGCACGGCATGGGATCCCCCCTGGAATCAGGTTGGCAGACCAGTTGTGAAGAGAGCTTGAACTGGCCGGAAGGCAGCCTGCACCTGAAGATTCTGCCCTGCCGTCCCGGAGAAAACCAGATCCAAGTTGAAGTGAAAGGGATCCCGGCTCAGGAATTGACCCTTGGGTTTTCCCTGCCGGAACACGGGATCCCCCCTCTACGCCGCACTGTAGCGCCGGATGGGCCTGGCCAATTTGTGGTGGAAAATGTGCCCCTAGCCCTGGCGGGGGAATGGCAGATCGAGGTGAGGCTGTTGGTTAGCGATTTTGCAGAGCGGCGAGGTCAGATTGCAGTTTCTCTCCGACCCAATCGTTCAAGTCATTGAAGATCGCCAACAGAAAAAGCTGAAAAAGACCCTGGATAGGAGCTGTGGGTTGCTCCGCCCAAGGGCGTCGGCCTGTGGCAGAATCGAGCCAGCTCGTAGTGGCAAAAGGCTGCTCCGCTCAGGCGACTGGCTTGGCTATGGAAGACAAGATCAGAGCGGGAAGTGTGCTCAGGGGACGCTATCGCATTCTCCATCCCCTCGGGGAAGGGGGATTTGGCATAACCTACAAGGCGGTGGATCAAGACACCTTCGATAGCCCCTGCGTCGTCAAGCGCCTTCGCCCCCTCTCCACGGATCCTTATACACTGGCCACGGCTCGCAAGCTCTTTGAACGGGAAGCCAAGGTTCTCAACCGGCTCAACCACTTCGACCAGGTGCCCCGCCTTTTGGCCCACTTCGAGCAGGATCAGGATTTTTACTTGGTGCAAGAGTTTGTTGCCGGGCATGATCTCAGCCAGGAGCTGATCCCAGGCAAGCCGCTGAGCGAGGCCGAGGTTTTGAAACTGTTGTGGGATATTTTGGAGATCCTGCGCCATGTACACGCCCACCAGATCGTCCATCGGGATATCAAGCCGGCCAACCTGATGCGCCGCGATGCCGATGGCAAGTTGGTGTTGATCGACTTTGGGGCAGTCAAGGAAGTGGGGCGGTTGGTCAGCCATGCCCCCGGCCAAACTCAGTTGGCGACGGTGATTGGCTCGGTTGGCTACATGGCGCCCGAACAGCTCAACGGCAAGCCCCAGCCCTGCAGCGACCTGTACTCCGTAGGGGTGCTGGCCATCCAAGCCCTCACCGGTCGTCCTCCCCATAAGATCCGGGATGATCCCCGCACCGGCCAACTGCTCTGGCGGGATTTGGTTCAGGTCAGCGAGGAGCTGGCCGAGATTTTGGATCGCCTGATCTGCCCCCACTGGCAAGAGCGCTTCCAGTCCGCTGCTGAAGTGTTGGAGGCGCTGCGGCCCCTGTTGCCTTTTCCCCAAGAGGCGACGCTCGGCGATGTTTCGGTGGATCAGGTTTTGGCGACGCGCCTGTTGGCCCGCGCACAGGAGAAAGCTCGCCAAGGGGATTTCCAGGGGGCGATTGCCGACTGTACGTTGGCCATTCAATTGGATCCCCAAAATAGCCGCGCCTACAGCCAGCGGGGCAGCGCCCGCTACAAAAGTGGGGACTTGGCAGGGGCCATCGCAGATTACACCCAAGTTATTCAACTGGCAGGGGATGCCCGCGCCTATTTCAACCGAGGTATTGCCCGCTACCGGCTGGAGGACTACGAGGGAGCTGTTGCCGACTACACCCAGGCTCTCGGCCTCAACCCACAATGGGCGGTGGCCTACTACAACCGTGGCAATGCTTACCGGCAACTGAATCAGCAGCAGCAGGCCATCGAAGACTATTCGCGGGCCATTGAGCTCAACCCGGAAGATGTGCGGGCCTATTTCAACCGCGGCGTGGTGCGCGGCCATCTGGGAGATGCGCAGGGGGCAGCAGCCGATTTTTCCGAGGTGATCAAGCGGGACCCTCAGGACGGGGAAGCCTACTTCAACCGGGGAGTGGCGCGGGTCCAGTTGTCAGATTTGCAAGGGGCCGTCGAGGACTACACCCAAGCGCTGCAGTTGGATCCTCGCCACGGCAAAGCCTATTACCACCGGGGCCTGGCCCGACAAGCGTTGGGGGATCCCCAAGGGGCCGTTGAAGATTTTTCTCAGGCCCTATCCCTACGGTCTGCTGAGGCCACTGAGCTACCTGAGGCAGAGGCGGCAGCCCAGGCGGATCTCTACTTGCAGCGGGCCATGGCCTACCTGAGCAGCAACACCCTGGAGCCGGCGCTGGCCGATTGTGAACAGGCTCTCCGTCTGGATCCCAACCTGTCGCGGGCCTATCTCTGCCGGGGCTTGGCTCGCCAGGGGCTGGGGGATCCCGGCGGCGCTCTGGCAGACTTCAACCGCGCCCTGGAGCTGGATCCCCAAATGGCCAAAGCCTACCTCAACCGGGGCATTGCCCACCTGGACTTGGGCAACATCGAAGCGGCTTTGTCGGACTTGAGCCAGGCCATCGCTCTGGATCCCCAAGATGCCAGTGCCTACAGCAGCCGCGGGCGAATCCATTGGCTGTTGGGGGATCCCCTGGCGGCTCTGCGGGATTATACAGCTGCCCTGGAGCGGGATCCGCAGAACCCTCAGCTCTACCTCAACCGCGGCCAACTCCATGCTGAGCGGGAAGATTGGCCGGCAGCCTGTGAGGACTTCTCGCAGGTGTTGCAGTGGGCGGCGAGGCCTGGGATCCCACGCGGGCCGGAGCTGCTGGTTAATGCCCATCTGCGCCGCGGTATGGCACGGCAACGGTTGGGGGATTGGCAGGGAGCGCTGGCCGATTTCGACCAAGCTCTGCAAGGGGATCCTCAGTCGGGCTTGGCTTATTTCCATCGCGGCCAAGTGCGGGCTGCTCTGGGAGATGGGCTGGGGGCCATCCAGGATTACCACCAGGCTTTGGCGCTGGGGGTGGCAGTGGCCGAGGCGGATATCCGCCGAGATCTGGCGCGGGCCCAAATCCAGACGGGAGATCTGCAGGCGGCCTTGGAGCAGTTGAACGAGGCGGTGCGCTTGCAGCCGGAACGGCGGGATCTGCGCCAAGAGCGAGCTGAGTTGTGCCGACAGCTGGGCCGGTGGCCAGAGGCCATTGCCGACTACGACGAGGTGTTGCGGCAGGATCCTCAGGACTGGACGGCTTGGCTGGGACGGGGCATGGCCCATGGACAGGTGGGCAACTGGGATTCCGCCATTCAGGATCTCAGCCGGGTTTTGCAGCAGGATCCTGACCACAGGGAAGCGCTGTGGCACCGAGGACAAGCTCTGCAGCAGTTGGGTCAGACCGAAGCGGCCTTGCAAGATCTCAACCGCTTGCTGCAGCAGGATCCCCAACACAGGATGGCCCGCTTGGCCCGCGGCTCTCTGTTGTTGACGTTGGCAGTGCGCGGCACCGATGGCCCCACCAACCGTGCGGAGCAGGATCGCGTCAGCGGGACGGAGTCCTTGGAGCTGGGGTACTACGCGCAGGCTGAATCCGACTTCGACCAAGTCATCCAGGAAGAGGCCCAAGACGGGGAACAGTCCCGGCAGCTCTATCTGGAGGCCCACCTGAAGCGGGCCCAAGTCCGCCGCCTGCGCCACAACCTGGAGGGGGCAATAGCCGATTGGGATCGGGTCTTGGAGCTGGCCAGCCCAGGGGATCCAGAAGTGCTGGTCACCGAAGCCCTGTTGTATCGGGGCTTGTGTCGCCAAGAGAGGGGGGATCTGGCTGGGGCGTTGGCCGATTTCACGGCGCTGATCCAGCAGCAACCGCAGGCTTCTCAGGCTTTTGCTTTGCGGGCAACGGTGCATCTGGCTTTGGGGGATCAAGAGATGGCACTGGCGGATCTCGACCAAGCCCTGAGTCTTGACCGAGACTGGGGGGTGGCCAATGCTGCCCTGGCCTACCGTCAACGGGGGGATCTACACCGGCAGGCCAATTGCCCTGAGCTGGCCATTGCCGACTACACGCAGGCCCTGGCCTTGAACCCCCAGGAGCACTCTGCTTTGCTCCACCGAGCTCTCCTGTGGGATGGCGAGGGACAGACGGACAAAGCGATAGAAGACTACACCCGACTGCTGCAACTGGAGCTGGATCCCCAGGAGCGGGTCTGGGTTTTGAACAACCGCGGCTGGGCCTACGCCCAACAGGGGGATTTTTCGGCGGCCATCCGCGACTACGACCAAGCCATAACACTCTGCACTGCTGACGCGAAGGAGGGGGATCCCTGCCACCTCAAGGCCCACCTCAACCGCGCCCTGGCCCGGACTGCCCTTGGGGATTGGCAGAGAGCCTGCCAGGATTTCCAGGCTGCCCTCCAGATGCAAGGGTACGAAGGTCGGCTTTTGGAAGACGTTATCGCTAGTTATTTCAAAATAGGTTGAGACACTTCCCAAAGGCTCCGCGCCGTCGCCGCGGCCACCTCCAACCTCTCTTAGAAATCGATGGGATTTGAATGGACAGTTAGAGGGATCGGCTCAAGCCTCCTCCGCCACTTCTCCCGTCTCGGGCCGCAGCAGCGGAAAGGCAATGACATCGCGAATGCTGGGGACATCACACAGCAGCATTGTCAAGCGGTCGATCCCCACGCCCAGGCCGCCGGTGGGGGGCAGGCCATATTCCAAGGCCGTGAGGAAGTCTTCATCCAGAAAGTGGGCCTCCTCATCTCCGGCTGCCTTCAGGGCTGCCTGGGCCTCCAGCCGCTGCCGCTGATCCACCGGATCGGTGAGCTCGGAGTAGGCGTTGGCCGTCTCCCGCCCAACGATGAACAGCTCGAAGCGCTCGGCCAACCCCGGTTTGCTGCGGTGGGGCTTGGTGAGGGGACACACATCCAGGGGGTAGTCCAGAACAAAGGTGGGCTGGCGCAGGCGGCTCTCGCAGCAGTGCTCAAAGGCTTTGACCAGCAACTGGCCGGGGGAGTCCTGGGGGGAGAGATCGGGGATCCCTTGGGCGGCCAAGGCCGGCAAGAGCTCTTCAGGGCATCCCTTTTCCACATCGATGAAAATGCCAGTGGCCTCCTCCACCAGCTCCTGCATCGTCACCCGTCGCCAGGGAGGGGTGAGGTCGATGGCTTCCCCTTGGTAGGTGAGCTGCAGGGATCCCCGCACCGCCAGGGCGGCGTTGCAGACCAGGGTTTCCGTCAGCTCCATCATGGTGTGGTAGTCGGCGAAGGCTTGATAGGCCTCTAGAGAGGTGAACTCCGGGTTGTGGCGGGTGGAGATGCCTTCGTTGCGAAAGACCCGCCCAATTTCATAGACTCGCTCGATCCCGCCCACCACCAGCCGCTTCAGGTGCAGCTCGGTGGCAATGCGCAAGTAGAGATCCAGATCCAGGGCGTTGTGGTGGGTAACAAAAGGCCGCGCCTCCGCCCCGCCGGGGATCACCTGCAACACTGGCGTCTCAATTTCCACAAAACCTCGCTCTTCCAGAGTCTGCCGCAGGGAGCGGATGATCTGGGCGCGGTCGAGCAAGGTCTGCTTGACCTCAGGGTTGACGATGAGATCGACGTAGCGCTGGCGGTAGCGTTTCTCCACATCCCGCAGGCCGTGCCACTTGTCCGGCAGCGGCAACAGCGCCTTGGTTAGCACCTGGTACTCGTCCACCCGCACCGACAATTCCCCTTTTTCGGTGCGCTTGAGGCAGCCCTTGGCCCCCAGCCAATCGCCCACGTCGATGAGCTTGTCCAAGTTCTTGAAGGCCAACTCCCCCATATGCTCCGTCAGCCGTTTCTTGTCTAGATAAAGCTGAATGGTGCCAGAGCGATCCTGCAGGGTAAAGAAGGCCAGCTTGCCCATGACCCGCCGCGCCCGGATCCGCCCGGCCACCGCCACCTGCACATCCTCCCGCTCGCCGCCGGGCTCTAGGTCGGCAAATTGCTCCTGCAGCTCGGCAGCCAGATGGGTAACAGGAAAAGAATAGGCATAGGGCGGGATCCCTTGTTCCCGCAGGTGTTGGGCTTTTTCCAGGCGGGCGGCCCGTTGGGCAACTTCGCTGCTGCTGGGGAGAGTGGACATGGCAGTGGATAGGCAATGGACAATGAAAGCCCCATCAGGGGCGGGATCCCCTTTTCAGGCTTCCGGCGGCGCGATCCCGTGGGAACGCAGCAGCTCCAGAAGGGCTTCAGCCCGCTGGCGTTCTCTTTCGGCGCGTTGATACTCTGCCTCGGCCCGTTGGCGTTCTCTTTCGGCCCGTTGATGTTCCAAAGCAGCCTTCTCTTCCCCGGTGGGCAACACCTCCCCTTCCCGATCACACCAGCGTAGCCATTCCGTGTTCACGCCCTCGAAGGATCCCTGCCAGAGGGTCAAGCCCAACCCGATATCCTCCAGCCAGGTGGACTCGAAGGGGACAAATTCACCTCCCCGCCGCTGAAAAAGGGCCAGAGGGGATCCCTGCAGTTCCCTTAGTTGCCGCAAGGGATCGTAGACCCCATAGTAGCTCACGCCGGCACGGGCATAGTCTTTGAGTTTGCGGCCCAGCTCTTCCCCTTTGCGGTTGGAGACAATCTCGATGACTACATCCGGCGGCTTACCCATCTCCCAGACCAGGTAGGTGCGATCTTCCTTGCGCTCAAAGCTGGCGGGGGGAGCCACCTCCAGGCTGAGCATCACATCGGGCACCAGGGGAGGCAGTTTGAGGGCATAGAACAGACCGACATTGGCCGTGGCCAAAAAGGGGATCGGTTCCCCGGTGTCTTTGGCCTTGGGCTGGAATGAGGTGTAGAGGGCACCGGTGAGCAGGCGCTGCAGCTTCTCCGAGTGAATGCTGTCCACAGGCTCATCGTCCTCGATGACCAGGTCACTAATATCCGGTGGCTCTGGCAGAGGAAATGCTGCCTCCGGCATCGAGGGCTGGACTGGGCTGGAGAGTGCAGAAACCATGCTCACCGGGATCCGTTGCTGGTGCCGCTAACTGAGGGCTGGGGTTTGACTCATGCTACTGAGCTGTTCGCGCAGCAGGCGTAGCCTTTTTCGAGGGTAACAAAAGTTTTCGGGAACATGATGGACATGCCACCGAAGCAGCGGATGCCGATCGCGTTAGCGGGACGGAGTCCAATCGCGTTAGCGGGACGGAGTCCTTGCTTGGCCTTTGGAGATAGGCGCAGCAGAGCCCAGCAGCCGGCGACGGGTGGAAGGCAAGGGGATGTTCACTCTGCGCTCTGGGAACCGGGCACAGCCACCAGCAGGGCTTCCAACACCCGCTGCACCCGACTCAGGCGCAGGCCGTGATCCGACAACACAGGGCTGTTGGGGATGATGGCGTGGCGAAACCCCAGTTTGCTGGCTTCTTTCAAGCGCTGCTCCAACTGGGCCACCGGGCGCACCTGCCCCCCTAGTCCCACCTCGCCAATCAGGACTGTAAAAGGATCCACTTGGCGATCCCGGAAGCTGGCGGCCACAGCCACTGCCACCCCCAAGTCGGCAGCCGGCTCGGCCACCTGAATACCGCCGGCAGAGGCGATGTAGGCATCGTATTTGGAAAGAGGGATCCCCACCCGTTTTTCCAGCACAGCCAAGATCTGCAAAAAGCGGTTGATTTCAATGCCGGTGGAGGTGCGGCGGGGGGAGCTGTAGCTGGTGGGGCTGACTAGGGCCTGCACTTCCACCACCAAGGGGCGGGTGCCCTCGCAGGCAACGATGGTGGCTGTTCCGGGCATGGCCTGATCCCGGCTACTCAAAAAAAGCTGCGAGGGGTTCTCCACCTCCACCAAGCCAGAGGCGGTCATCTCAAAAACACCCATTTCCTGGGCTGCCCCAAAGCGGTTTTTGACGGCGCGCAATAGGCGGTGGCTTTGGAAGCGATCCCCCTCAAAGTACAAGACCGTGTCCACCAAATGCTCCAGCACCTTCGGCCCGGCCAGGGATCCGTCTTTGGTAACATGGCCTACAATCAGCAGAGCCACCCCCAGTTTTTTGGCCAGCCGCATTAACAGGCCGGTGCATTCCCGCACCTGGGAAACGGATCCCGGCGCCGAGGTGAGTTGCCCCCAGAAGATGGCTTGAATGCTGTCGATCACCGCCACCTGCGGTTGCAGAGCCTGGATCTCCGCCACGATGGCCTCCAGGTCGGTCTCGGCCAAGAGGTAGAGCTGCTCGCTTTCCACCCCCAGCCGCTCGGCGCGTAGCTTGATCTGCTGGGCTGATTCTTCCCCCGACACGTATAAGATGGGCCCGCTCTTGGCCAGGTGGGCAGCGCTCTGCAGCAGCAGGGTGCTCTTGCCAATGCCCGGATCCCCGCCAATCAACACCAGGGATCCCGGCACAATGCCACCTCCCAACACCCGGTCAAACTCGCCATAGCCGGAGGAGAGGCGAGGGTGGCGATCTGAGGAGACCTGGGAGAGAGGGAGGGCCGACCGGGGGATCCCATTGGCGCGGTTGGACCTAGGAGCGAGGGCTTGGGCCCGTGGGGACTTGGCCGCTGGGGCGACGACCACTTCCGTCAGGGTGTTCCAGGCGCCGCAATGGTCGCAGCGGCCCAAAAACTTGGCATAGCGCTCGCCGCACTGGCTGCACTCCCAGACGGTTTTGGCCTTGGCCATAGCCGGGGACTCCTAGGCCTGGGGAGCAGCGGCGACAGGGAGGGGCACCTCCGGCAAGACCAGGGATCCGCACTGGGCGTGGTGGCGCAGCAGATGGTCGCAGAGGACCAGGGCCACCATCGCCTCCACCATCGGCACTGCCCGCGGCAAGACACAGGGATCGTGGCGTCCCCGCGCCGCCAAAACCGTCTCTTGCCCATTGAGGGTGACGGTGTTTTGAGGCTGGCGAATGGTGGCAGTGGGCTTAAAGGCTACCCGCAGGACGATGTCTTCGCCGTTGCTGATGCCCCCCTGGATGCCGCCGGAGCGGTTGCTGCGGGTGCGCCAGCCGCCGGGGGTCATGTAAAACTCGTCGTTGTGCTGCTTGCCCGTCAGGTAGGTGCCGGCAAACCCCGAGCCAATCTCAAACCCCTTGCTGGCCGGCAGGGACATCACCGCCTTGGCCAAGTCGGCCTCCAGCTTGTCAAACACCGGGGATCCCAGCCCGCGCGGCACCCGGCGGGCTACACACTCCACCACTCCCCCCAGCGAATCCCCTTCCCGCGCCGCCTCCTCAATTTTTTGGATCATGGCCGCCGCCGCTTGGGGATCGGGGCAGCGGACGATGTTGGCTTCCACCTGCTCTGCAGTTACCGAGCTGGGATCCACCTGGGCTTCCACGTCTTTTACCCGCTGCACGTAGGCCAGGATCTCCACCCCTGCCGCTAGGCGCAGGATCTTCTTGGCAATGGCCCCGGCAGCCACCCGGCCAATGGTTTCTCGCGCTGAGGCCCGTCCTCCCCCCTGCCAGTTGCGGATGCCGTACTTGGCCTGGTAGGTGGCATCGGCATGGGAAGGGCGGAAGGTGGTGGCCATCTCCTGGTAGTCCTGGGGGCGGGCATCCTGGTTGCGCACCAGGATGTGGATGGGGGTGCCCAGCGTAAAGCCCTGAAAAACCCCGGAGAGGATCTGGCAGCGATCCGCTTCCTGGCGGGGCGTCGTGATGGGGCTCTGGCCAGGACGCCGCCGATCCAGCTCTGCCTGAATGTCGGCCTCGGTCAACGGCAGGCGGGGCGGACAGCCATCTACCACCACCCCCACCGCCCCCCCGTGGGACTCGCCATAGGTGGTCACGCAAAACAGGACACCGAAGGAGTTGCCGTTGGCCATGGGATCCCCAAGCAAGAAGCCGTTACTCGCAGGCGGCTGGGAGAGACTGTTTTCTATTCTGCACTAGGGGAGTGGCGGGCAGTGCGGTGCAGCTGGCGGCAGCCGGCAATTCCCCGCAACACCAGGTGGGGATCCCAGCGCAGCTCTGGGTCAAGCGGGCCCAAGTGAGGGTGGAGCCACTTCCCATCCCCGCCGGTCAGCAGCAGGGGGCCTTGGGGAAAGCGGCGACGCCAGTCGGCAATGAACTCGCGCAAGCCAGCCAAGAGGGTGTGGAGGATGCCGCTGCGGATGGCAGCCACGGTGTCGTTGGCCCAGCGAGGGGGCAAGGGATCCTGCGGATCCCACTGTACTTTGGGCAGCAGGGCTGTGTGATCAGCCAACGCCTGCGCCTGCAACCCCAGGCCGGGCAAGATGGCCCCTCCCACCAGCGATCCTTCAGAGTCAGCTCCTGTGAGGGTCAGGGCAGTACCCGCGTCGATGACCAAACAGGGCCAGCCGTAGTGGATCCCAGCAGCCCACAGGGCTAAAGCCCGATCCAGCCCCAACCCCGGGTAGGGATCCCGCAGCGGCACCTGCGATAGCTCCAATCGATGCACCCAGGGCGATGCTGGCGGCAGGGGAGCAGAGCCCACAGGAGCCAGCCACAGCTCTGTCTGCTGCGGCCAGGACAAGGGCTGGTGGGCAGGAAACTGCTCCACCTTCACCAGGGTCTCCCCCACAAACCAACCCCAGCGCACGTGAGTGTTGCCCAGCACGGCTGCCAGCCACTCACGACAACAGTGCGAAGCGTTGAGATCTGCCCCCTCCTCAAAACTCATGCAACAGCTCTGCCTCCACGCGAAACAGCTCCACCGGCTGGTCGGCAGGGATCCCGGCCAACCTCTTAGCGGTAGCAAGCTGCCATTCTGTCGTCAAAGCCTCTCCCGGCAGCAACACCGCTCCCCGGGTTCCAGAGCGGACAAATAGGCCCATGCGGGTGGGATCCACCTGCTCCACAGCGGCAAAAGGACTCCGTCCCGCCGACGCAATGGGCACCACCCGCCGCACAATGGCTACCTGAATGGAGGCCGACTCCAGCTCCCCGGGTTGCAGAGGTACGTAGCGCCAATCGCGGGTGACTGCCCCCACCGCCGCCCGGATGGTGGCCCTGACCAGGTCCTCGCCGCTGGGATCCAAGCTGCCCCAGCAGCCACGGGGCCGACCCTCTGTACTCACCGTTACAAAAACCCCCGCAGAGCGCCGCCAGTGGGGCGGGATCTCCTCTGGAGGTGGCAGCACCTGGCCGGTGGCGAAGTAGTAGGCAATGGCCTGACGCGCCAGCGCCGGCAGGGTGTCAGGGAGAGGTTGTCGCCGGCTGGGAGAGGGGATCCCTTCTGAATCGGACTCCGTCCCGCCAGTGCGATCCCGTAAGCGGTGCGAGGCACCCATGGACTCCGGCGGAGGAACAGGGGCAGTTGTCTCAGAAGGCTGCGGCAGGGATCCCGTCCACAAGCCCAGCCCCGCAGCCAGGAGCAGGCCGATCGCGTTAGCGGGACGGAGTCCTTGAAGACCCAGCAATCGAACCGTGAAGTGAACTCGGCAGGTGAACACCCAAGAGAATCCCGTTGGTGGTCACAACAACCGTACTCTAAAAGCTACGTCCCCGCTGCTGCAAATACTTGAAAACGGTGTTTAGATCCTTGTCGCCGCGCCCAGAACAGTTGACCACCACCCGCTGCTGAGGGCCGATCGCGTTAGCGGGACGGAGTCCTTGCTGCGGGGCCAGGGTTTTCAGATAGGCCAGAGCATGGGCCGTCTCCAGCGCGGGGATGATCCCTTCCAGCCGCGACAGCAGCAGCAGCGCTTCCACCGCTTCGTCGTCAGTAACCGCGTAGTACTCGGCCCGCCCGATTTCTTTTAGGTAGCTGTGCTCTGGCCCCACGCCAGGATAATCCAAGCCAGCGCTGATGGAGTGGGCCTCCTGCACCTGACCTTCTTCATCCTGCAGCAGGTAGCTCATGGCTCCATGCAGGACTCCAATCCGACCGCGGTTGAGGGTGGCAGCGTGGCGGGGCGTGTGCAGCCCTTCTCCGGCAGCTTCAATGCCGATCAGCCGCACCTGGGGATCCCGGACAAACTCGTTGAACAGCCCCAGCGCGTTGGATCCACCCCCCACACAGGCCAGCAACACATCCGGCAGCCCTCCCCATTTTTCCTGGCACTGCTGCCGCGTCTCCTGGCCAATGACATCGTGAAAGGCCCGCACCAGCTTCGGGTAAGGGTGGGGCCCCGCCACCGTGCCGATGACGTAGTGGGTGGTCTCCACGTTGGTTACCCAGTCGCGGATGGCCTCGGAGAGGGCGTCTTTGAGGGTGCGCGTGCCCGATTCCACTCCCCGCACCTCAGCGCCCAAAAGGCGCATCCGCTGCACATTGGGGGCCTGCCGCTCCATATCCAGCGCCCCCATGTAGATGACGCATTCTAGGCCAAAGCGGGCGCACACGGTTGCCGTGGCCACCCCATGTTGGCCGGCGCCAGTCTCGGCAATGATCCGCCGCTTGCCCATGCGCACCGCCAGCAGCACTTGGCCAAGGGCGTTGTTGATCTTGTGGGCGCCGGTGTGGTTGAGATCTTCCCGTTTGAGGTAGATCTGCGGGCCGCCGTAGTATTCGGTTAGCCGCTGGGCAAAGTAGAGGGGGCTGGGCCGCCCAACAAAATCCCGCAACAGGTTGTGAAACTCGGCGCGAAAGTCGGGATCCCGCCAGTGATGCTCAAAGGCTTCCTCCAGCTCCGTTAGGGCGCTCATCAGGGTTTCCGGCACAAACCGACCCCCAAACGGCCCAAACCGCCCCTGGGGATCCGGACGCACTTGAGGGTCGAGAGGATCCAAAACACGAGGGGGAGAAGCAAGAGGAGCTGAGGTCATGGCAAAATCCGTCCGGGCCTTGTAGCCTGCAACTAGAGAGAGGCTTTCCCATTCTACAGAAGTTGGGAACTCGAGAAGGGGGGGTGGCCAACCTCTCCTCTCTTTTCCTGCCGTTCTCCCCCAACAGGGATCCCGAACAATTGTCTTTGAACAGGGGGCTTCCAAGGATTTTTAAGATGAGGCCGTCAGGTTTGGGTGGCCTATGGACGAACATCTACAAGAGTTGCTGCGGCAAGAAGATCAAAAAAGAGCGGATGCAGAAATTCGTCGTACCTATGCCCTTTCTCAAAAGTCTCAGGGGGTGGCGATCTTTTTGTCCATTCTGCTTGCTTTTGCAGCCTACATTTACACGCGGCGGTGGAAAGCTCTGATGATCTTTCTGGGGTGGTGTCTCTTCATCGGCGTGTTGTTTAGCGACGAAGAAGGAGAGGTTTCTCTCCCTGGGCTGTTTCTGGCCTCCACCTGGGCAGCGGTAGACAATTGCAGCGCTATCCAGCGGGCAAGAGAAGAAATCGAACGGCTGCGCTCCGGCCAAAACCCTGATGTTGATCGGCAAACTTAAACTTGGTCGACAAAACAAAATAGTGGCCCAAAAATCGGTATTTTATTTCAAACTCTCGAAAAAGATGCTATACCTACTATTTCAAGTGGCACCCAGATACAAGCGGCGCAACCGACCCATTCTCAACGGCAGTGAAACTTGGATTCCTATTCCCTTTGTCTTTTGGGAAAGAGCTTGGACAAACCAAATTCTGTCCCCCTAGGAGAGGGGCTGGAGGTGAGAGAGCTTAGGATAGCTACAGATTAGAGCAATCAAAACCATGAAGTCTGCTGCTCGCCTAGCTTGTCTGCTTGCCGGACTGATCCTAGGAGCGGGGATCCCCGTCATTGCTCCCGCCCCTGCCCTTCCCGTTGCCCAAGCCGGTTTCCGGCCCTATCTCAATGCCCGTTTCGGCTACCGCATCGACTACCCGGCAGACTTCATTCCGCAAGGGGAATCGGACAACGGCGATGGCCAAGTGTTTCTCGGTCAAGACGGGGCTGAGCTGCGCGTTTGGGGTGGGTACAACATTTTTCAAGCAACGCCCGCCAGCGCCCTGCAGGAAGAACTTCGCCGCAGCCGGGAAAACCAGCGCCGGGTTACTTACCAAGCTGTTGGCCGGGATTTCTTTGTGGTCTCCGGCTACGAGCCCGTTCGTGTCAGCGGTGCGGAGCCCTTTGGCCAGCGGATTTTCTATCTCAAAACAGTTGTCCGCCCTTCGCTGCAAGCTGGCTTTGAGTTCGTGTACCCGGCCAGCCGGCGCGAGCGCTATGACCGAGATGTGGAAGCTATAGCCCGTTCCCTGCGCCTTGCCGATCCCTGAGCTAGACCCAAGTTGGGGCATGATCGTAGGGATCCCTGGCAAAACCCAATGGCCGAGAGACCGCTGGATAGTTGGCTGCAGGAACGCATGCGGGTTGTTGGCCTGTCTTCTTGGCGGGCTTTACAGGCCCAGGCCGGGATCAGCCGCCGCGCCCTTGATCAGGTGCGCCAGGGAAAGTGGGGATCCCTGCGCCTGGAGCAGCTCCAAAAGCTGGCTGCCGCCCTGCAGTGGGACTTGGGATCCCTGCTGCGCCTCAACGGGAATGACAAAATGGAATCCACCGATTCCTCAGAAGTCCTCTTCTCTCTGCTGCAGCCGCTGCTGACCAGCTACCCCACTGTCCGCCAGATTGCCCAGCGCAAGCCCGATTGGCCGGCCCAAAACGTGACAGCTCTGTTTCGCTCCTTAGACGCTCTGCTGCAGCGCTGGGGGTATGAGCCCATCGGCAACCCCCTGGAGTCCGTCCCCTTTGATCCGCAACTGCATCAACCGGATCAGCTGGATATTCAAAAGGGGGATCCCGTTTACATTCGCTTTGTCGGCTACCGCCGCGGTGACCACATCCTCTGCCCAGCCAAAGTCAGCCGTTCCCTGCCTGGAGGATTGAGCTGATGGCACCTGCCCCCAAAGCGACCCTAGCCATTGATTTTGGCACCAGCAACACGGTGGTGGCAGTTTGGGATCCCGCCCAAGCAGTGCCCCGTCTCCTCACTCTTCCCGGCCTCTCTCGCCCAGACCACTCGGCTATTCCCAGCTTGGTCTACGTGAAGGGAAAAGGCCAGCTCCTGGTGGGGGAAACCGTGCGCGCCGGTCGGTGGGGGGCAGTGGATCCGCAACGGCTGTTTCAGGGGTTTAAGCGGGACTTGGTGGCGGAGTTTGTCCCTCCGCCGCGAGTTCTAGATGGAGAGCGCTACGACGCCGAGAGGGTGGCCCAAGCTTTTTTGCAGACGGTGATGGAAGCTGTCCCGAAAGAACACCTGCAGCCGCAACAGCTGGTGTTCACCGCCCCTGTCGGCTCTTTTGAGCGCTACTTGAATTGGCTGCGGGGAGTGGCCAGCGCCTGTGGCTGGGATCCCGTTCAAATTGTCGATGAAGCCACGGCAGCAGCCCTGGGCTATGCGGTTGGCCAGCCGGGATCCCTAGTGCTGGTGGTGGATTTCGGCGGCGGTACCTTGGATCTCAGCTTGGTGCGCACCCTCGCTCCCCAAGCGGGTAGCCCTGTCCTCAAAGCGGAGGTGATCGCCAAGGCCGATGCCTATGTGGGCGGGGTGGACATCGACATTTGGATTGCCGACTACCTACTGCAGCAACTGGGGCTAAGCCGACAGCAAATTGGAGCTCTGGGCTGGCTCAACCTCCTGGAGCAGGCGGAACAGCTCAAGATCGCCCTTTCCACTCAGATGGAAGCGGTGGGCAGTTGGTTTGACGACGAAGCCCTCACTGCCCATGAGTTGAAGTTAAGCCGGCAGGAGCTGGAAGAGATCCTGGAAGCTCGTCAGCTTTTGGATCAAATCCGCCAGTGCCTAGACGACGTTCTCCTCACCGCCCAGGCGAGGGGATTGGGCAAGAACCAAATTGAGCAGGTGCTCTTGGTAGGAGGCAGCTCCCAACTGCCAGCAGTTCAAGAGCTGCTGCGCTCCTACTTCGGCAAAAAGAAAGTGCGCTGCGAACGCCCCTTCGATGCTGTGGCCCTGGGCGCCCTGCAGGTGGGCCGCCAGGTGAAGCTGGAGGATCGCCTGCACCACAGCTATGCCCTCCGCCTCTGGGATCCCTTGCAGAAAAGCTACATCTACTACCCCCTCTTCGAACAGGGCAGCCCCTATCCCTGCCGACGGGCTGAGCCCTTGATCCTGCAAGTGGCCAACGACGGACAAACGGAGATTCGCCTAGAGGTGGGAGAAGTGGCCCAGGTAGTCCAATCGGAGGTGGTTTACGACGAGCTGGGGCGCATGAGCAGCCGTCAACTCACCCGGCAAACCGACTTCCGGTTCCTGGCTCCTCTCGGATCCCCAACCGTTCGCGCTACTTCGACGGAGTCATCACCAATTTGTCTGGCCCGTTTGCAGCCCCCTGGCCGCGTAGGGGAGGATCGCCTTCGCGTCGAATTTGCCGTCGATGCTTCGCGGCGCTTGTTGGTTACCATCACCGACCTGCAAACTCAGGCCCTTTTGGCAGAGGCCCAGCCTGTAGCCACCTTGAGTTAAGAGACGAAAGTAGAGAGAAGAGAGCGTCTTCACTGCAACGGAAGACAAAGAAAGCAATGTAAAGGGCACGACATGGCCACGATTCCCAACTCTCATCTCCCCTTGTGAGAGAGGGGTCGGGGGCTTGAGGAGAGTAGAGAGCGGTTGCGCCGACGGCGTGGGGTCTCAGGGAAAGGATCTCAATCATTGATATTGTTGATATTGATTGTTGATTGAGAATGGCTGCATATCCAGTGATCTCTGTAGCGACTTGATGAATAATCTGAGCGATGGGATATGAATCTGATTTGCGTTTAACTACACTTCTTCTCTTGAGCTACCTTGGGAACAAATCTTGCTCTTGTCACCACCGCCCCATTTTGCCCGTCCTCCCCTCGACTTTATTCCGCCCGCCTATAGCGCCTGGGTGCTACGGCTCGTCCACGGGATCCTGCCCCTGCTCTTGCGGGTGAGGGTGCGGCGCTGGCTTCCTTCCGGCATTGCCAAAATCGAGGCCACAGGGGCGGAGATCTTGGCGCGGCTCTACCACCAGTTCCAGGAGGGTCAAATTCGCCTAGTCCTGGCTTTCCGACATGTGGAGGTGGATGACCCGCTGGTGGGCCTGTACGTTCTATCTCGCCTGGTGCCTGAAGCCGCCCGTCGACAAGGGATCCGCCTTCGAGAACCCCTTCACGCCCATTTTCTCTACGACCGGGGCATGCCCCTCTGGGGAGGGGAATGGCTGGGGTGGCTGTTGTCTCGCCTGGGCGGGATCCCTATACGCCGCGGTCGGAGGGTGGATCGGGTGGCGCTAAAGGCGGCCCGGCAACTGCTCCTGGATGGGCAATTTCCCTTTGCAATCGCCCCAGAAGGAGCCACCAACGGCCACAGCGAACGGATCAATCCCCTGGAACCGGGAATGGCTCAGCTGTGCTTTTGGTGCGCCGAGGACCTGGCCAAAGCTGGTCGCTCAGAGACCGTCATTTTGCTGCCCATTGGCATTCGGTACTACTACACGGATCCCTCCTGGACGAAGCTGGAGCGCCTGCTGGCGCGCCTTGAGCACCTGAGTGGGTTGACGCCTCCGAAGCCAGAGCCAAGATCCTCCAGGAGCCCCAACCTTCGCTACACCCAGCGGATCTGCCGCCTAGCCCAGCATCTCCTGGGACAACTGGAAGCTTTCTACGACCTACCTCCCTTCATCTCTGGGAGAGATGAAGAAGAACCACGGATAGAGCAGAGGCTAGCCCCTGGCCACTTTAACGCTCGCCTGGAGCGGCTGCTCCACAGAGCCCTGGAAACCGCAGAGACCTACTTTGGCCTATCTCCCCAGGGGGATTGGAACAGCCGCTGCCGCCGCATTGAAGAAGTCGCCTGGATCCAGATTTACCGAGAAGAATTGCGGCATCCTGGATCCCTGTCTCCCCTGCAGCGGGGGTTGCTCGACTGGAAAGCCCACCAGGCAACGCTCTACCTGCAGCACATGCGCTTGGTGGAAAGCTGTGTAGCCGTCCAGGAAGAGTATTTGCTGAGCAAACCCTCTTTTGAGCGGCTGGCAGAAACTGCCCTCATTCTATTTGATGTGCTGGCCCGCCTTCGAGGGGAATCCTACCCAGCCCGCCCTCGCCTAGGCTGGCGGGGGGTTCACGTGACCGTCGGGGATCCCATCTCCGTTAGCGAGCGGTTAGAGCGGTATTGCCGAGGCCGCCAGGAAGCCAAACAGGCGGTGACCGAGCTAACTCAGGATGTTTTTTCTTTCCAATTTCTTTCTTTTTCTTCCAATTTCTAGGGATCCCCCAAAGGGGGAACCAGCTTAGGTGAGAAGCCTGGCACTACTGCCGAGAGACTGCTGAAAGATAAACCACCTTCCCATCATAGAACAGAGCTGAGCCTTGGTCGCCCCGCTGGGACTCTGCTCGGTACTCCCAGCAGCAATAGGAACTCACTGTGGTTTTCCACAACCAGGTGAGGTACTGCTCCGGCCTCGCTCACCTCGGTGATGGTTGCTTCCTGGGTTTGCAGATCTGGAAGGCGATAGGCAACTTCCTGCTCCCCCTAAGAAAAGAGAGGGAAAACCTGGAAACTGCCCTCTTGAATGGGATCGCCTATACGCAGGGTTGGAAAGTTAAGGCTGGCCATCGACTCCTCCTTCTCGTTGAAGTTGCAAGGGTGTTGCGGAAGCTGCCCTTCCCCTTGTTGGCTTGGGATCAGCTCGCCGGATCCTGCTCCAATCTAAAGTCCTTTGGAAATGCTCCCTTCCTAAAAAAAGAGGTGAGGGGACAGCCTTCGCCTTTCGGGACTCTGGTAGCGCGGATGGAAATCATCCTGACCAAAAGAGAGGGATCCCTAAAAAAGGGATCCCTGCCTCAATATCTGGGGTTGATCTCTAGCCTGAAGTAATTGAAATTAATCAGCACTAGTGAGTATCAAAGCACTCCGGGACTAGTCCCGCTCAATGTACAAAAAAAGCACTGCCATGCCTACCGCAGGAAGCAGCCAACCAACAATGGGGATAAAGATCCAAGGAAGATAAGCAGCAGCGTAAGAACCGGTCATGATTTTGCTCCTCTCAAGTGACTTGACAAACTTGACAACTAATTCACCAGCCCTCGAAAGATGGCGTCGATCCCGGCAAAGTTCTCCAGCAGGAAATAGGCAGCGAACACGCCACCCATACCTCCCAAGAAAAATCCTGCCGTCAGATCCCCCCAACCCCGAGCTGTAGCCAGAGGAGCGGCCCCCGGTGTTTCCGGCTTGTTTCCGAAGGTAACGCTGCCATAGGCCGACATGCAGGCGGTTCCCAGCAGCACAATCGCCATTGCCGTAACCAGCCCGCCTAAGTTAGCTGCCTCAGGGTAATCCCGCAGCGGCCCCAGCACAATTTCCGGCCCCACCAAGAAATATCCATGGGCCAGCCCAATTTCTAGACCCCGCAACAGCGGCGATAAGCCAGGACGGTTGATGGGGAGATTGTTGATAAACAGACGGGTGACAGGAGAATCGCTGATGGGCGTCGAAAGATGCCCCTCGCAGGGATCGTCGTTAAAGGTGCGAATGTAATCCATGTCCGAATGTCCTGCCTGGAATTTTGCGATTCATTCTACGGGGCCTAAGTTACCCTCTCGGCAACCACCACCCGGATCGTTAAAAAAGTTCATGCTCGCTTAACACAGAGATAGCTCTTCTAAATAAGTTTGAGACATAAGTTTGAGACATTCCCTCCCAGAACCTGTCCTCAGCAATTCGCGCTCTTGCCCATGATCCCTGACCTGCTAACGCGAACTTCACCCTCTCCAGGGGAAGAAGAGAGAAGTCCAGATTCACCGCCTGGTTGTAACCAGTGGTGAGGAATAGCGGCAGCTTTTTCGGACTGTGTATTGAGTATTAAGTTGAGTATTAAGGTCTGCAATGAAGTGGGATCCCTGCTGGGCAAGGGATCGATATTGCGCTGTGGTAGGTAGCCCCGAAAAAAGTGGTAGATACACTGGCCATGGGTCAACAAAGCCTAAGTAAACTACCCGACCCTGACTGCTTCGCAGTACAGGGCGGGCT
>NZ_JANSIM010000275.1:0-12923 GCF_047502655.1 Synechococcus sp. R5-12
AACAGTGATGTTCAGCAGTGTTCAGCGTAAATGTATCAGCAACAAAAGGTCGCCTTCTCTCTTTCCCAGATCCCGGTGGAAGCTGAGATTGGCTAGACGCAGCTTTTTCCGGCGAAACCAGCCTCCTGCCCAATAGGGATCCCATCTATACAACCCAGGGATCCAGTGAGCGGCGCTGTTGGCTCCAGAGGGATCCCATTGGTTGAGACGGGCTTTCTCTGGGTTGACTTTGAGGGGATGTTCTGGGGCTTCCCAACATGAAGATGACCCTGAGGAAAATACAAACTACTGTTTCAGTTTCCACATACTTCTCCACATCTCGAAGGTTTGCTTAGAGATTGAGCTAGAGTGTTTCCAGTGGGTTCCTGTGGTGGGCCGCCTTGTTAGGAGGGCAAGACATGAAAGTTGGAGATCGGGTGCGGGTGCGTACCAGCGTGATTGTCTATCACCACCCGGAACATCGCAATCAACCTTTCGACCTCAAAGGCATGGAAGGGGAGCTGAAGGCCGTGATTCGGGATTGGAATGGCCGCCCGATCAGCGCCAACTTTCCCTTTCAGGTGCAGTTTGACAACAAGTTCCGTGCGCATCTCCAGGCTGATGAGCTGGAGGTGGTGGAGTCGGCTGGTTCTGGAGAGTCTGCTGAGACGGCTGCCTAGTTGAGGCCCAACAGCGTGCGGTTGGTTTCCAGAATCGGCCTGATCAACTTGGTTTCTTCGGGGGTGAGGTAATTGGCTATCACTTCTTGTAGGAAGCGATAGGTGGCCTCGCAACTGCGTTGGGTGCGGAAGGCTCGCATCAGTGTTTGGAACCAGTAGAGAAATCGATCTTTGTAGCGCTGCTCATCATCCAAGAGCATGGCTAAGGCCGAGAGGCGCAGAACCCGCACGGTGTCAGCTTTCCACTTGTTGCTGAAGTCTTCCACCCCTCGCATGAGCAAGTAGGGATCCAGCGCGCGCATTTTCATCTCCACATCCCGGATGATCTGGGCTTCCGCCGCCTGAATCTTGCGATAGGCGCTCAGGCGTAGGTCAAAGGAGGCTAGGTAGGTCTCCATGAACTGCAGCTCCTCATCCCTGAGATACCGTCCGTCGGCAGTGATGCTCAGTTCGCGCAGTTGAGTCAGCATAGGGATCCCTGGGCAAGCTGGAATGAGAATGGAAAAAACACCACCTGTTCTGACTGACGGTCCAGCCTTGGTCTCTCAATCCTATCCCCAAACTCCCGGCCAGAAGAGCGGGATTGCAGGGATCCCCGGCAACCCTCTCAGTCAGGTTAATATTAATTAACAGTCTGTTGCTGCAAGAACCCACTCGACCCCAGATTGTTACCCACAAGTCGCCATCTGCGAGTTCGATTCAAAAACACCCTTTGGGAGGAAACACTTCCGTGAGTCAGAAAGGTAAAAACAAGAAATGGAGAAGCGCGGGGTTATATGCGCTACTGGCCATCTTCTTGATCTCTTTAGCCACCACCTTCTTTGGTACTCGCCCGCCTGAGCGTTTGGAGATCAGCTACTCCGACCTGATCAGCCGTGTTGAACGGGGCGAGGTCAGCAAAGTTTTGGTGGAGACGGCCCCGGATGGTCGCCAAGTTGCCATTGCCCAGGCAGAAATCAACAACCACGCCACCCCAGTGCAGGTGAATCTGCCCCCCCTTACCCCCGAGTTTGAGAACACCCTGGTTGCCAACGGGGTGGAGCTGGCCGTGCGTCCTGTTCAAGAGGAGGGGCTACTTGGGCGCATTCTCAGCACCTTCTTCCTGCCGGTTTTGCTCTTGCTGGGGCTCTTTTTCCTGCTGCGGCGGGCTCAAAATGGCCCAGGCAGCCAAGCTCTCAACTTCGGCAAATCCAGGGCACGGGTGCAGATGGAGCCGAAAACCCAAATTACCTTCAACGATGTGGCCGGCATCGATCAGGCCAAGCTGGAGCTGGCAGAAGTGGTGGATTTCCTGAAAAATTCAGAGCGCTTCACCGCTTTGGGAGCCAAGATTCCCCGCGGGGTGCTGCTGGTGGGCCCGCCCGGCACCGGTAAGACCCTGTTGGCCCGCGCCGTAGCCGGAGAGGCGGGTGTGCCCTTTTTCTCCATTTCCGGCTCCGAGTTTGTGGAGATGTTTGTTGGGGTGGGGGCCTCGCGGGTACGGGACCTGTTCGAGCAAGCCAAGCAAAATGCTCCCTGTATCGTCTTCATCGACGAAATTGATGCGGTCGGTCGCCAGCGGGGAGCTGGCTTGGGGGGTGGCAACGACGAACGGGAGCAGACCCTGAACCAGTTGCTCACCGAGATGGACGGTTTTGAGGGCAACTCCGGCATCATCGTCATTGCGGCCACCAACCGACCGGATGTGCTGGATGCGGCGCTGCTGCGGCCTGGCCGGTTCGATCGCCAAGTTACGGTGGATCGCCCCGACTTCCAAGGCCGCCTGGAGATCCTCAAGGTGCACGCCCGCGGTAAAACTCTGTCTGCGGATGTGGATTTGGAGAAGTTGGCCCGCCGTACTCCTGGGTTTACCGGCGCCGATTTGGCCAACCTCCTGAACGAAGCAGCCATTCTGGCTGCCCGCCGCAACCTCACCGAGATCTCCATGGACGAGATCAACGACGCGGTGGATCGGGTGTTGGCCGGCCCAGAGAAGAAGGATCGGCTGATGAGCGAACGGCGCAAGGAATTGGTGGCCTACCATGAGGCGGGCCATGCCCTGGTGGGATCCCTCTTGCCCAACTACGATCCCATTCAAAAAGTGACGATCATCCCCCGTGGCCAGGCGGGTGGTCTCACTTGGTTCATGCCCAGCGATGACGACATGGGGCTCACCACCCGTGCCCATCTGAAGAACATGATGACTGTTGCCTTGGGTGGGCGTGTGGCCGAAGAAGTGGTCTACGGAGAGTCGGAGATCACCACGGGGGCAGCCAGCGACCTGCAACAGGTGGCCCGCATCGCCCGCAACATGGTGACCCGCTTCGGTATGAGCGATCGCCTGGGAAATGTAGCCCTAGGTCGCCAGTACACCAACATTTTCCTGGGCCGGGAAATCGCCGCAGAACGGGATTTCTCGGAGGAAACAGCGGCCCTCATCGACGAAGAGGTGCGGCGGCTGGTGAACGAGGCCTACCAACGGGCCACCTACTTGATTCGGGAAAACCGTGCCCTCTTGGATCGGATCGCCCGCCGCCTGGTAGAGGCCGAAACCATCGATGGGGAAGAGCTGCAGGCCATCATCGACAACTCTGAGGTGGTGATGTTGCCCCCCGAAGAGGAGCCAGAACCGCTGACTCTGCCTATGGCCGTCAACGCCAGCGCCTAGTCTCTTTTCCCCAAGCGCAAACTTGGGATCCCTGCTTTTCCTCTTGAGGAGAGAGGGATCCCAATGTTTTGTATGATTTGCGCTGGGAGAGGGGGAGTCCACCCTAGCCGGCAACAGCCGAACCCAACAAAGTCCGGCTCGCCTCTGCTTCCAGGGGCTGAGGCTCGTAGATTTTCAGCACGTACTCCGCTACCATGCGGTCGGTGTTGAAAACGGGGTTGAGCGTGCGGATCGCCTCCTTCATGCGGGCAATCCAACGACGTGGGATCCCTTTCTCATCCCGGTCGTAGAACATGGGGATTACTTCATACTCCAACAAGTCGTAGAGGGAGTTGGCGTCCAAGTCGTCTTGGGCAGCGGGATCCAGACCTTCGATTTCTTGGCCAATAGCCCAGCCATTGCGACCGTTGTAACCTTCGGGCCACCAGCCATCCAGTACCGACAAATTCAATCCCCCGCTGAAGCCCACCTTTTGCCCTGAGGTGCCAGAGGCTTCCAGAGGGCGTCGCGGGTTGTTCAGCCACACATCGACCCCCTGCACCAAATTGCGAGCGACATAGGCATCGTAATTTTCGATGAAGGTGACTCGGTTGGCCACCTCAGGCCGGTTGGACCATTCCACCACCCGCTGAATCAGGCGCTTGCCCCCTTCGTCCCGGGGATGGGCTTTGCCGGCGAAGATAATTTGCACAGGGTACTCTTTGTTGGTGAAGATGCGGGTAATTCGCTCCAGATTTCGCAGGATCAAATCTCCTCGCTTGTAGGTGCTGAAGCGACGGGCAAACCCAATCGTCAAGACCTTGGGATCCAGCAACTGGTTGACCGCTTGGATGCGCTCATTGCTTTCGCCGCGATTGCGCCGGGCCCGCAACACCCGGTGACGGGTAAAAGACACCAGCCGCTCCCGCAGAGCCTCTTTGCGCCGCCACAGTTCTTCATCTGGGATCTCTTCCACCTTGGCCCACAGTTCCGGGTCTGACACCCGCTCCGGCCAATCGGGGCCCAAGTACTGGTCGTAGAGGTTCCAAAAAAGAGGGGAAACCCAGGTACGGGCGTGAACCCCATTGGTAATGGAGCTGATGGGCACCTCATCCACCGATCGCTCAGGGTAGAGCACATGCCACATTTCGCGAGAAACCCGTCCGTGGAGCTTGCTTACGCCATTGGCTGCCCGCGCGTACCGCAAAGCCAGCACCGTCATGTTAAAGCGCTCCCAGGGATCCCCAGTGCGCCGAGCTCCCAAAGCCAAAAATTGTTCCCGCGTCAGGCCCAGTTGTGGCCAGAAAGAGGCAAAAAAGGCATCCATTTCATTGGGGCTAAAGGCATCGTGGCCAGCCGGCACCGGTGTATGGGTAGTAAACACACATTTTTCCCGCACCTTGGCCTCCGCCGTCTCGAAGGGGGTGCCCCGCGCCACTTCCTCCCGCAGCAACTCCAGCGTTAGGAAAGCAGCGTGCCCTTCATTCATGTGATAGACCATGGGATCCAAACCCAACTGGCGCAGCAGACGCACCCCACCGATGCCTAGAATGCACTCTTGGGCAATGCGAGTATCGGTGCTGCCCCCGTAGAGGTGGGCGGTAATCCAGCGATCGATGGGGTCGTTCTCCGGCAGGTCGGTGTCCAGCAGAAAAAGAGGTACCCGGCCCACGTCCGCCCGCCAGGCCCGCGCCTTCACCAACCGCTGCCGCATCGCCACTTCCACCAACAGAGGGCTGCCATCCGGCTGGCGCACCAGAGTCAACGGCAGAGACTCAAACTCAGAGTCTTCGTAAAGCTCCCCCTGCCAGCCATTGTTGTCCAGGCGCTGTTGGAAGTAGCCCTGACGGTAGAGCAACCCGATGGCCACCAGGGGCACTCCCAAATCTGAAGCCGACTTGAGGTGATCGGCGGCCAACATACCCAGCCCGCCAGAGTAGGTGGGCAAAGACTCGTGCAAGCCGTATTCGGCACAGAAATAGGCAATAGGACGCTGCCAGTCGTAGGTTTTCATGGTGCGCTTGGCCCAGGTATCCTCAGCCGCCATGTACTTCCGATAGGACTGCACCATCCGGTTCAACGTGTTGAGGTAGTTCACATCGGTGGCCAAGGCTGCCAACCGCAAGTAGGAAACCTCCTCCAGCATGCGCACCGGGTTGTGGGAGGTTTTTTCCCACAGGGCGGGATCCATTTCCCGGAAAATGGTGAGGTGATCCGGGTTCCAAGTCCACCAATAGTTACGGGCGATCTCGCACAGGGGCGTGAGCGCTTCCGGCAGCACCGGACAACGTTCGGGAAAAGCAGGAGCTAAGGTGGCAATGGACATAGGACAGATACCTGGGGTTAAAGTTATGGGCTCGAAAAAGAAGAGGTAGAGGTCGATCTTGGTAAACGTATCTCAATTATTATTGAGCCGATCCTGAGGATTCTGAGGGGGGAATTCAAGATCTCTACAAAATCTTCAGGGGACGTAACCCAAATTTTCCAGGGCTTCTCCCGATCTTGCCACAGCAGCGCGGAGCCTTCAAAAACAGGGGTCGCAGGCAGGCCAGCTTTCGATTCCGGCAGAAGCTGCCCGTCTAGAAGCTGCCCGTCTATCGTAAGAGATGGTGCAACATTAGAGTTAACTCAAAGTTAACAAAATCTACAGAACCCCAACGAACCCTTGGGAAACCCCTCCGGTTCAATTAAAATGCTGCTTTCCATAAGCTCTTAAAAACTGCAGCTACTTTTGCTACCAATCGATTATTTTGTTGGCTTCTCTTTGAAGTTGAGCCTTAACGTCCTTCCACCACTGCCAGACTGGTGTTGCGGTAGTAGTGGCTGAGGATCTGTTGGTAAGAGTAGTTTTGGCTGGCCAGGGCGGCAGCTCCCCACTGGCTCATGCCCACCCCGTGCCCGTAGCCCCGCCCATGAATCTCAAAGAAAGCTGGGAATGTCCCTGCCACAGGAGCCAAGCTGGCTGTAGTGGCGGCCTCTCCGCGCGGGCTAATGGCAATCTTTGTGCTGCGCAACCCTAGAGCCCGACGAAAATCGCCAGCACTGAGATCTTTGATTCCTTGGGATCCCGTCAGGCGCACCGTGATCGCCCGTCCCCACGGGGAGCTGCGCAGCACCTCAACAGAACGAATGGCACCGATCCCGGCAGCCAATTGCTGAATCTGTTGGGCAGGAACGGTGGCCGTCCAGCTAAACACCGGTGAGTGCTGATCGAAATCCGGCACCCCCTGTAAGTAGGGCCGCGATTCTAACCAGACGTTGCCTGCATCATCTGTATGTCCCCCCGCAGAGGAGTGGAAAACCGCATTGATCAACTGCCCCTGGTGGATGAGAACCTGCCCGGCGGTCTCACGGGCAGCCGCTTGGGTACGGCTGGATTCGGCAGCCACTCCCTTGTAAACCTGCCAATCAATCCCGTTTCCTAAGTCAAAAGGCTGCTGGGAACGGCGACTGCGGTGGTAGAGGGCATAGGTGCGGGAGGCCACGGCTTGGGCTTTGAGAGCCTCCATGGGAAAACGGTGTCCCATCTCGCTGCCCACTACGCTGGAAACGTAGTCTTCCAAGCCAACTTGGTTGATGGCAATCACCCCACGCTCGCCGGGGATCAACTCCACCAAGCCACGGTACCAATTCTGGTCGATAAACACTAACCCATCGGAGGTGGTGGGCTGTAGGTAAAGACGTTCTCCCTGTTGGCCGGCCAAACTGACTGCTGAACCCGAACGGCTGGCCTGCAGCGGTTGCATGGCCTGCACCTCTGCCAGCGGCTGTCCCTGGGCATTCAATAGGCGGGCTCCGGTAGAGCTGCCGACGGTGACCTGGGGCTTGTTGACGGCAATACCTACCCGCAGCAGCACCCGTGCCTGCACCGGAAAAGTTAAGCACAGCCAAGCCCAAACCAGGAGGGCAATACCTCTAATCGAGGCTGATGGCGGAGGAGAAAAGGAGAGGGCAATAGTCACACACCAATCCTCTGGGAAAGAGTATCACAGCCGGCGAGGGATCCCGGACAAGTCGGGTTTTGAGAATCCAGGCATAGGGCCGACGCACCCTCAACAACCCAAGCGGCCACCGTTGGGCTCAAGAGATCCCGCACTCGGAAAGCCTTTTTTGAGGCTGGTGCGGGATCCCAGGCAAGGGCCAGCCGAACCCGATATGACAGTATCAAAAACCTCTGGCGGATGCACGACCCCAGCCCGTTCTTTTTGCCCCCAATTTCTTCCTCAGGTTGTGCGCGGGATCCCGCGCCGGCGGCAAAACCACTGCTGCAATAGGCGGCGACACTCGGCCTCGCAGACTCCGCCGATGACCTCCGGGCAATGGAAGCTGGCGGCAGAAGCTGGCAAATTGAGCACGCTGCGCAGTGCTCCGGCCTTGGGATCATCGGCGCCGTAGATTACCTGGGCCAGCCGCGATTGGCTGATGGCCCCGGCACACATGGGGCAAGGCTCCAGGGTCACATACAGCCGACAGCCCTGCAGCTGCCAATCGCCCAAGCGCTGCCCTGCCTGCCGTAGGGCCAGAATCTCCGCATGGGCCGTGGGATCCCGATCCCGTTCCCGCCGGTTGCTGCTCAGGGCCAACAGCTCTTCCCCTGGCCCGACCACCAGAGCTGCCACCGGAACCTCTCCGGCTTCTCCCGCTTGCTCAGCTTCTCGCAAGGCCAACTGCATCCAGGCGCGGTGGCGCTGCCACGGATCCCGCCCTTGTGGCTCGGAGGAATGGAGCATACTCGGATCCCCGATCATTTTGGGCGTTTCGAGCACTGCCTCTGTCCGCAAGATTTGCTAGGGTAAGCACACATACCCCGAACATCCAAAAGTAAAGAGTAGGAATAGATAGAATAGACCAGGAGTGAACTGGGTCTTGATGGCGTAAGTCGGGGGAGCGGGTTCACGCCTTTTGAGTCTTGGCGATACGGCTTAGCTTTGGGAGGGATCATGGCGCGGATTCTACGGCACACACTTTTGGCGATGGCTCTGTTTGGTGGAGGCGTCGCGGGTGGGGTCTGGCTATCGTCTCGATCGGGGCAGGAGTGGTTACAGCAAACTCCTCTGGTCACTTGGACGCAACGGGCCGGTGAGGGAGTAGGATCCCTTTTGCCCTGGTCTGAGCCCCGCCCTGAGGCTGCGAATTCTGCCCCTCCCGCCGATGCCGTCCGGCCTTCTAATTTTATTGCTGCAGTCGCCCAAAAGGTCGGCCCAGCGGTGGTGCGCATCGATGCCACCCGCACCGTGTCGAGGGGGGTCAACCCAGAACTGTTCAACCAGCCCCTGTTTCGCCGCTTCTTTGGGGATCAACTACCGCAGTTGCCGCAGGAGTTTCGGCAAGAAGGCACCGGATCGGGGTTTATCATCGACGCCAGTGGCCTGATCCTCACCAACGCCCATGTGGTGGAAGGCAGCGAGCGGGTCAGGGTTCACCTGCTGGATGGGCGCACCTTTGAAGGAGAGGTGAAGGGCTCAGATCCGGTTACCGATATCGCAGTGATCAAAATTGAGGGGGAGAATCTGCCCACGGTTACCCTGGGTAACTCTGACTTGGTGCGACCAGGGGATTGGGCTATTGCCATTGGCAACCCGCTGGGCCTGGACAATACCGTGACTGCTGGGATCATCAGCGCCGTCGGGCGCTCCTCCGGGCAAATTGGGGCTGTCAACAAGCGGGTGACTTTCCTGCAAACGGATGCGGCCATTAACCCCGGCAACTCGGGCGGCCCGTTGCTGGATGCGGAAGGGCGTGTGATTGGGGTGAATACGGCCATCTTCCAGCGGGCCCAGAGTGTGGGCTTTGCCATCCCCATCAACCGCGCCATGGACATTGCCGAGCAACTGATCCGTGACGGTCGGGTAGAGCACGCTTTCTTGGGCATTCGCATGATCACCCTCAACCCCGACATTGTGGCCCGCCTCAACCGCGACCCCGCTCGTCCCACCACGCTGACAGTGGAAGAAGGGGTCTTGATCGGGCAGGTGATTTCGGGATCCCCGGCTGAGGAGATTGGCTTGCGGGAGGGGGATGTGATCACTGAAATCAATGGGCAGGCCATCCGCGATGCCGAGCAGGTGCAGCAGTTGGTGGAAGCCGCTGGGGTGGGCAATACGCTGACGCTGCGGGTCATCCGCGATGGACAGGCACGCACCTTCCAGGTGAAAACTGGAGTGCTGCCCTCGGACTTCTAGGGGGCTCCATAGGCCAGCAACTCTCTGATCCCTGTGACAGAATGGCAGTAGGGGCAGGGATCCAGATATGGCTTGGGCAGTTGGTGAACAATTGCAAGGGGGACGCTACCGCATCGAGGCCGTTTTGGGGGAGGGGGGCTTCGGCATTACCTACCGGGCCTGGGATAGCGTTCGCGCCGACCAGGTGGTTATCAAAGTTTTGAACGACAGCCTTCGTGAGGATCCCGACTATCCCCGCTTCCAGCAGAACTTCATGAACGAGGCGCTGCAACTGGCCCGCTGCCACCATCCCCATGTGGTGAAGGTGGAAGAAGTGATCTGGGAGCAGGAGCGCTGGTGTATTGTGATGGAGTACATCCGCGGCCAGACTCTGCACCAGCTTCTGCGGCAAAAAGGGCCGTTGCCCCTGCCGGAAGCCCTGTGCCTGACGCGGGAGGTGGGATCTGCCCTGATGGCCTTGCACGAACAGGGGATCCTGCATCGGGATGTGAAGCCATCCAACATCATGGTGCGGGAGGGATCCGGGCAGGCAGTTTTGATCGACTTTGGCCTAGCTCGCGGCTACACCCAAGGTCTGATCCAACGCCACACCTCCTACGGCACCGATGGCTATGCTCCTCTAGAGCAATACGACAGCTTGCGCCGCCGCGGCGCCTTCACCGATGTCTACGCCTTGGCAGCAACCCTCTACACGGCGCTGACGGGGATGGTGCCTATGTGTGCGCCAGTGCGGGCCACAGGCCGCCAGTTGGATACCCCTCGCAGCCTTAACCCCAACATTCCCGAGGTTGTGGAGGCTGCCATTCTCAAAGGGATGGCTCTCCACCCAGAAGAGCGCCCGCAAACCATGGCCGAGTGGCTGGCACTGTTACCGGCAGAAGCCTCTCAACAAGGGAGGAAGCCGGTTGCTTTTGAGCCAGCCATCCGCACCCAAGAGCTGAGGGAGCTGGAGCAGATCTTGGCCCAGTCTCCAGAACCCCAAGACGAGCTGGAACAGCTCCTGTCCCGGCACTCGGCGGAAGAGCTAGAGCAACTGGTGGCACCTCCCACCCCTGCCACTGCCAAAAAAGCTGGAAGAGAAGAGGGATCCGGATCCCTGATTTTTCCTGAGGTCTGTCCAGAGGAGAGAGGGAAGGGGGGATCCCTGCCCGGAACTCTCTCTTGGCCAGAGTGGGTGGGGGAAGCAGCCCCTGCCTTGCAAGGTCTGTGGGATCGGCTGCGAGCGGGGCAGTGGGGGGAGGCGGATCGCTGGACGACAGCCCTGATGCTGAAGCTTGCTGGGCGCTCGCAAGTGGGCTTTTTTGATCCCAAGGATGTTCAGGCCTTCCCCTGCCCCATGCTGCGGCTGATTGACCAACTGTGGGTGCGGGCCAGCCATGGGCGCTTTGGCTTTAGCGTTCAAAAGCAACTGTGGCAAGGATGCGACCCCGGAGGAACCTCAATAGGCAGATCGCGATCCTTCTCCGCCTTGCCCCGCGAAGAGTGTATGGGGGAAGCCGTGGGTTGGCGGATCCAAGGTCGCTGGCTGGGGTACGGCGAGCTCAAAACCAGCCTGGATGCACCGCCAGGACATCTGCCTGTCGGCTTTTTTTGGGGCTACTCGGGTGGCTTGCGCTCGGCGCTGCTGACGCTGGATCGAGTGGTGCTGAAAAAGCTAAAAGCCTGTTTCTAAAAAACCTGGCTTGAAATGACTAAAATGGGTAGCCATCAATTCTTGAAAGAGGAGATGCTCTTTTCTTGTGGGTTTTCGCGAATAGCTAGACCCAAGTGAATCAATGCCGTCTCAACGGTATTGACCTGCTCTGCTAAAGTTTTCCACCCTCTTGCCTTTAAGCCATAACATTTGCCAAAGTAAGCTCGAGCTGCTGCAAAGGAAGCAAAGGTTTTTTTAAGAGTCGCTACGGTCCAGGGCTTGGCATTCAGCCGCAGCCAATTTCGTTGACCTTGCTGCTGTTGCTCGGTGATGAGTTGGTCTGTCAAGCTAACAAGCTCAGCATAGTTGCGCCGCGAGGTCGCGATTGCCGTTTCAAGACTCTCGATGAGACCCATGGTTGTTCTCCTGAGGCAACTTCCCTTGATAAGACTCCTGTTCTTTCTCCTGAAGCAACTTTCTAGAACCGGCAGAGAGCAAGTTGGTTTCAAAAACAGACTTGATGTTGTTCAGGTAACTTTGCAATAAGCTCTTAACCCATAGGATGGGAATTTGGTTTACCGCATTCTGAAGCTGGTCGAAGAGATGCTTGAGCTGCTTCAGAGCTACGATAGCATGACCGAGAACTTCTTGCGCTTGAAGCTGCTCTTCCACAAGCTCTCTCATTCTGTTGGCTAGCCGCTGATTCTCAAGTTCTTTCTCGGTGAGCAAACTAAGAGCTGCTTCCTCAGTCTCGACTATTTTAAATTCAAGTTTTTGGTTCTGCTCTTCCAGAAACTCAATCTGCTTAGTTAGTAAATCCGCCTCAACCCTAAAGCTAACACCTCTATTCGCTGGAAAGCTAATAAGTAGGTCGCTGTACTCTTGCTCTTGAAGCTGCAGCTCTCTGAGTACAGGCTCTGCTAGTTCGGATAAGACTTTGTGAGCTAATCCTACTTTCAAAGTATCTCCGCCGCCGTGTCCGGGAATAGGAATTCTTAAATCACCCCGAACAGCCTGCGTGCTATGTCTGGCACGTCGCTGAACAATTTCCCAGCCCCACTCTTTTGCTTGACGCAAAATATCCCGTTTTCGCCAATTCCTTGGAGCCTGAATAATGGCTTGGATATTTCTCTGCTGCTCTATAATTTCATTTCGCCTCTTGATGAGATACCCTAGCTCTTCTTCGTCGGACATATGATAACATCCTTAGATGAGACTTTCACACTTAGCCTATCCGGTCTTTACGGAGACTAGGGGAAAGTTATGCGGCAAAGCCTTACATCTCAAAAAACATTGATACTAAGAAATATTTTGTAGCTTTGTCCGCGATCTTCCTCAGTAATTCCCAGGACAATCTAGAGGCAGTCAGACTTGGTTCTGCTTGCGAAAAAGGGTGAGTGGCTGGGGTTGGGGAGCTTACAGCCGGCTTGGAAGGGCCAAAAATCACCTGCCGGTGGGCTGTTCCGCGAATACTCAGGCGGCCTGCGCACGGCGCTGCCGATGCTGAAAAGGCTAAAAGCCTGCCTCTAAAAAAACTCCCCTCTCCCAGAGGAGAGGGGTCAGGGGCGAGGGATCCAAGAGCCTTAGTAGCGATGCACCAACTTGTTGATGGGCTTGAAGATGTCTGCCTCAAACTTTTTGCCCTTGAGCATGCGGTTCCAATAGAGCCAGGGTAATAGATGCACCTTGGCTAGGTACATGGAGTAGCGCTCCCGCGTTGGGTCCAGGGGGAAGGAGGGAGCTAGGTCGTGTTGATCTTATGTTAGGATAGAGAGAATGATTTATAGAGGAAAGAGGATGAAGTTGGTTTTTTTAGATGAAAA
>NZ_JANSIM010000042.1:0-13125 GCF_047502655.1 Synechococcus sp. R5-12
TGAACAGTGATGTTCAGCAGTGTTCAGCGTAAATGTATCAGACCTTTTGCAACTTGGCAATGGTGACCGTCCCTCTGACTTCAGCCCTGAATATCGACTATCGTCCTCTGCAGGAGCTGTTATCGGCGGGAGCCTGGCTGGAGGCGGATCGGCTGAGCCTACAACTGCTATGTCGGGCGGCAGGAGAGGGGGCGGCGCGGCGGGGCTGGCTGTATTTTTCCGAGGTGAGCCGGATCCCGGTCGAGGATCTGCGCACGATCGATCGCCTGTGGCGGGCGGCCTCCGGGGATCGCTTTGGCTACTCGGTGCAGCGGCAACTGTGGCTGGGGGTGAACCGCAACTGGGAGCGCCTCTGGCCGCTCATTGGCTGGAAGCAGGGCTACCACTGGACTCGCTACCCTGACGAGTTCATCTGGGATCTCTCCGCCCCCAAGGGCCACCTGCCCCTTTCCAACCAACTGCGGGGGGTGCGGGTTCTGGAGGAGTTGCTCACCCACAAGGCTTGGGAAGAAGTGTCTGGCTGAGCATCCCTGGTTACTGGCTGAATCATAATTGGACTAGACTGTGGCCGAGCAACTGCAACTAACCCAATTTCCCAACTTGCCCATCGACCTGGCCCAGGCCTGTGAGCAGGCCATCCAGGCTACACGGCTGGCTATGCAAGCAGGATATCGCCGCCTGCTCATTGAGATCCTGGCTCCTGAGATTAAACCGGAAATCTTGGCCCGTCCGTTTTTGGAGCTGCTGCAACCGCCTGCTTTGGTGCTATTCAGCGATGCCGGCGGAGCGGCTCTGGCGCAGCGGGAATGGGGATCCCTACCCGAAGGGATCGAATTGCAGAGCCTGACTTCCCGCACTCAACCTACCCCAGAACAGAGCATCCTGCTGGTGATGCCCGCGGTTTACAGCTTGGATCAGGTGGAGCGGGTTTGCCAAGCGGTCAGTGGCGGGGATCCCTCTGGGCTGGCTTCCAAAGGACGGGATCCCAAACCCGTCGTGCTGCTCAACCCCCAATTGCAGGATGCCGCCACCGTGGGTGTGGGTCTGGCCGGTCGCCGTCTGCGCCAGCGGTTTCTGAGCACCTTCGAGACCAGCTACTACCTGCGCTCATTGGTGGAGGGAGCCCTGTTTCGCGCCTATCCGGATCCCTGGAGCGTGTGGCAGCAGGAAGAGCCCGGCCTCTACAGCGTCTTGAAGACTTTTATTGCCCAGCCCACCGGCGAGGAAGTGGCCGAACTGTTCAGGGCCAGCAAGGGAAAGGATCCCTGGTGGAGCTGGCGGCGCTGGCTGGGATCCCTGTGAGGGTCAGGATCTCATGGGGAGAGAGGCCAGGGGTGAGGGTTAGTACTATCTCAAACTCTTTTAATAAAGACTATAAAGCTCCCCGCCTCATCTCTATTTCGGTGATATGATTACACCACGCTAGGAGTGTCTGGGGATTATCCCCAGGCTGAGATTACATCCTCAGAACCTGATCTGGTTCATACCAGCGTAGGAAAGCGAGCACTGGAGTTGACAACATGCGCAGCGAATGGGTTGCCCGTCGCCGTGGGCAAGCAAATGTAACGCAGATGCACTTTGCCCGTCAGGGCGTGATTACCGAAGAGATGGAGTACGTGGCCCGGCGGGAAAACCTGCCGGCGGAACTGATCCGCTCGGAAGTGGCCCGGGGTCGCATGATCATCCCTGCCAACATCCATCACACCAACCTGGAGCCGATGTGCATTGGGATCGCTTCCCGGTGCAAAGTCAATGCCAACATTGGCGCTTCCCCTACTTCTTCCGGCTTGGCCGAAGAGCTGGAAAAGCTGAAATTGGCCATCAAATACGGCGCCGATACCGTTATGGATCTGTCCACCGGCGGGGGCGATTTGGATGAAATTCGCACAGCCATTATCCAAGCTTCTCCAGTGCCCATTGGCACGGTGCCCATCTACCAGGCCCTAGAAAGCGTGCATGGCAATGTCGAAAAACTCTCGGCAGAAGATATCTTGCATATTATCGAAAAGCAGGCCCAGCAAGGGGTGGACTACATGACCATCCATGCCGGGATCCTGATCGAATATCTTCCGTTGGTACGCCACCGCCTGACGGGAATTGTTTCTCGTGGGGGTGGGATCCTGGCCCGTTGGATGTTGGCCCACCACAAACAAAACCCGCTTTATACCCACTTCCGCGACATTATTGAGATTTTCAAGAAATACGATGTTTCTTTTAGTCTGGGAGATTCTTTGCGACCGGGATGCTTGCACGATGCTTCTGATGAAGCACAACTGGCGGAGTTGAAAACCCTGGGCCAGTTGACCCGCATGGCTTGGGAGCACGATGTGCAGGTCATGGTGGAAGGGCCGGGGCACGTGCCGATGGATCAAATTGAATTTAACGTGCGCAAGCAAATGGAGGAGTGCGACGAAGCTCCCTTCTATGTTTTGGGACCTCTGGTAACCGATATTGCGGCAGGCTATGACCACATCAGCTCCGCCATTGGGGCGGCCTTGGCTGGCTGGTATGGTGCGGCAATGCTCTGCTACGTCACCCCCAAGGAACACTTGGGTTTGCCCAATGCTGAGGACGTGCGCAACGGCCTCATTGCCTACAAAATTGCCGCCCATGCTGCCGACATTGCCCGTCACCGGCCTGGGGCCAGGGATCGGGATGATGAGATGTCCAGAGCTCGCTATAACTTCGACTGGAACCGGCAGTTTGAATTGTCTTTGGATCCAGAACGCGCCAGAGAATATCACGACGAAACCTTGCCGGCAGATATCTACAAAACGGCAGAGTTTTGCTCTATGTGTGGGCCAAAGTTTTGCCCTATGCAAACCAAGATGGATGCAGAGGCTTTGAGCGAGCTGGAGCAGTTCTTGGCCGCGCAGCCAACAGGGTAAGCCTTGGCCCATCCCTGCCCTGAAGGCTTGAAAAAGGCCATCGTCTGTCTCGCCTATGGACTGGGTTGGGATCCCTGTCTCAAGTTCTCAAGAAGTCAGGTCTAGAGCCCTGTCTTGCTGCAGGGATCCCTGCCCTTTGCGGCGGGGAGTGTGTCAAGCTGATCTGTAGAAGAACCATTGCAGTTGGCTCAATTGAGCACAGAGGATGACATGGCACTTAGACAACTCGGGCATGTCGCCATCCGGGTAGAAGACATCCCCAAGGCGGTGGAGTTCTACCAAAAGCTGGGCATGGTCAACGTCTGGCAGGATCCCGACTGGGCCTACATGAAGGCGGGAGAGGATGGGCTGGCACTGCTGGGGCCGGGCTATCGCGCAGCAGGGCCCCACTTTGGCTTTGTCTTCGACAACCTGGAGGAGCTTCGGCAAGAGCACCAGCGCCTGAAATCCCAAGGGATCCTGGTGGGGGAAATCCACAGCCACCGGGATGGCACTGCCTCTTTCTATGGCAAGGATCCCGACGGCAACCTGTTTGAGTTTTTGTATGAACCTGCGGGAACCTTCGACCAAGCCAAGGCAGCCCAAGCCACAGCTTGACTTAGCACCTTGAGGGCGCTCCCCCAAGTACTCTCAGTTTGTCCAACGCAAAGGGATCCTCTTGTACACAGGGGATCCCCTTTTTGACCGGCTTTAGGAATACCCCTTGCCCAATTTGAATCGGCAGGAGCTGCCCACTCAGTCACCAGATCTGCTGGAGGTTTGCACGTACAAAATCACCAGGAAGATGGCGGGCACCAGAACGACTAAGAGAGTGGCCAAGATGCCCAGGTAGTTCGTCTCCATAACTCCAAATGCCACAAGCCCAACTGGCAGTCAGCATACCACTCTGAGGTGCGACTTGCCCAAAGGGAAAACAGGCGGGCCAAGGCTAGGGCTTGGTTTTGACCGAAACATCCCCCAACACCTTGGTCTGGCAGGCAAGGCGGTAGCTATCGGGCTTGCGCTTGAGCTTGCGGTTTTCTGCCTCGGTGCGAGGGGAGAGGTTCTCGGATCCCTCAACAATCTCCACCACACAGGTGCCACATTGGCCGTTGCCGCCGCAGTTGAGCAGCTTGGCCATCATTTTGTAGAGATCGATCTGGTTTTCCAGAGCCTTCAAGCGCAAGTTAGCGCCTTCAGCGACGAAGATCTCTCGGTTCTCGTTGACGAAGCGAATCGTTGCCATACCCCTGCCAGAAACCACGACACCTTTCAGCCTGAGCCAGGAGAGCGCTCACAGTTGCTAAGTATTGTAACATTTTAAGTCATATTTTTAATCTCCGGCGAGAGATCTGGGATGATGATGCCTAAAGTGAGACGGCATCCTGCCTGAAGCCACTCAGGTCGGTAGCGTTTCGTTATACTGTTTGATGCCCGCGATGGAAATTCTGAGAGCGATATCCTAGTTGGGTGCGCTCAGGGGTTCAAGCGGGTGCGGTACCCCCCGACTCTGAAGAGACTGCTCGGGTCAGGATCCCAGGTAAGATGTCGGCTTAATTGTTTGACTGGATATCGCGTAAGTGTTGGAGAACGTGGAGGACCGAGCTTTATGGGACTACCGTGGTATCGGGTCCATACGGTTGTACTGAATGACCCAGGTCGCCTGATCGCGGTTCACCTGATGCATACCGCTCTGGTAGCAGGTTGGGCCGGGTCGATGGCGCTCTATGAAACGGCCATTTTCGATCCGTCGGATCCTGTCCTGAATCCGATGTGGCGTCAGGGCATGTTTGTCATGCCATTTATGGTTCGCCTGGGGGTGGTCAACTCCTGGGGCGGTTGGAATATCTACGGCGAGAGCGTTGCCAATGCGGGCTTCTGGACGTTTGAAGGGGTAGCCACTGCCCATATCGTTTTGTCCGGCTTGCTCTTCTTGGCTGCCTGCTGGCACTGGGTGTACTGGGATCTGGAGCTGTTCCGGGATCCCCGCACCGGCGAGCCGGCTTTGGATCTGCCGAAAATATTTGGGATCCACCTGCTGTTGGCCGGGATCCTCTGCTTTGGGTTTGGCGCCTTTCACCTGACGGGGGTGTTTGGCCCGGGGATGTGGGTGAGCGATCCCTATGCGACGACGGGACACGTCCAGCCGGTGGCGCCGGAATGGGGGCCAGCCGGTTTTAACCCCTACAACGCCGGAGGGGTGGTGGCCCACCACATTGCTGCAGGCATCGTGGGCATCATTGCAGGTCTATTTCACATCACGGTACGCCCACCCCAGCGCCTCTATCGCGCTCTGCGAATGGGGAACATCGAGACGGTGCTTTCCAGCTCGATTGCGGCGGTGTTTTTTGCCGGTTTTGTGGTGGCCGGAACCATGTGGTACGGCAGCGCCACTACCCCTGTGGAGCTATTTGGCCCCACCCGCTACCAATGGGATTCTGGCTATTTCAACCAGGAGATTAACCGCCGGGTAAATGCGGCCATGGAAGCCGGGATGACCCGCAGCGAGGCCTACAACTCCCTGCCCAAATCTTTGCTCTTCTACGACTACGTGGGCAACAGCCCGGCCAAGGGGGGACTGTTCCGAGCTGGCCCCATGAACAAAGGGGATGGCATTGCCATCGAGTGGCTGGGCTACCCAGTGTTCCGTGACCGCGAAGGGCGGGAGCTGACGGTGCAGCGGATGCCCAATTTCTTCGAAACCTTCCCGGTTATCCTGCGGGATGCCGATGGGGTGGTGCGGGCAGACATTCCCTTCCGTCGGGCAGAGTCTCGCTATAGCTTTGAGCAGGTGGGCGTGACGGTGGAGTTTTACGGCGGCAAGCTGGACGGCCAGGTGTTTACTGACCCGGCAACGGTTAAGAAATATGCCCGCCAGGCCCAGTTGGGTCAGTTGTTTGAGTTCGACCGAGAAACTCCCAAAGCGGACGGCACCTTCCACACCAGCCCCCGCGGTTGGTTTACCTTTGCTCACGCGGTCTTTGCCCTGCTGTTCTTCTTTGGCCACATCTGGCACGGCGCTCGCACTCTCTTCCGCGATGTGTTCGCCGGTATTGACCCCAATATGAGCGAGGAAATGGTGGAGTTCGGCGTCTTCCAGAAAGTAGGGGATCCCACCACTCGCAAGGTTCAGGAAGCCTAGAGCCCTTTTCGGCGATGCCGTCGGCACTCTGCTTCACTTTGGAGATGGGGTGCTGGCGGCTCCGAGTTAATCTGGAATCAAGCCCCCTTAGAAATGGAGGTTTTGTATGGAAGCCATCACCTACACCTTTATCCTGTTTTTGACGTTGGGCCTTCTGTTTTTCGCGGTCGCCTTTCGGGAAACTCCGAGAATTACCAAGAAGTAACCCAGGGTAGTGGCTGCCGTTCCTGCTGTGCCGGGCTCAAGCAAGGCAGAGGGAAGGTCAGTCTCTTTTGAGATTTGTGGTTTAGGCTTAGTTCTGGATGGGGCCGGAGCTCTCTCCGGCTTTCCTATTTGCGGTTGGGTAGCGGCAACTCGGAATGGAGTGATTCCAAAATAAGATTCCAAAATAAATAGTCAAGTAGCGGCAACCTGAGGATCCTTCCTTTTGGGAGAGGAGGGGGGAGTTCTCAGAGCTACTGAGACCCTTTTCGGTACTCTTCAGTACTCTGTAGGAGAACGCTTGTCCTACTGCTCAAATTGAACTCGCTAAGGATGCCTTAGGATGGCTTTTGGGATCCCAGAGACAGCTTAGCTTGGGTTCAGATTCAAGATTGGGTTAACGATGGCAACAGTGCTGCTGGTGGAAGATGATCCGATCAACGCCCGTGTTTTTGAGAAGGTGTTGCGACGGCGGGGAGGTTTTGAGGTCTTTCACAGCCAGGATGTGGAGCAGATTTTGAAGCTGGCCCAGGGGCACGAAGTGGATGTCATTTTGTTGGATGTTTCCCTGTCCCAGAGCACCTTTCGCGGCGAGGCGGTGGACGGGATCCGCATTGCCCAACTGTTGAAGGCGGATCCGAAAAGCAGCTCCATCCCCATTATTTTGGTGACGGCCCATGCGATGCGCGGCGACCGCGAGGCATTTTTGGCCCAGAGCGGGGCAGATGGCTACATTGCCAAGCCGGTGGTGGATCATGAGGAGATGGTGAATCAAGTTCGCCAGGTGTTGTCTCGAGGGCCGGGGCAGGGGTGAGTTCTCCTGGAGAAGAGTTAGGCGGCGAAGCTGCGCAAAATCGACTGCCAAAAGGGGATCCCATCTTGCCCTGGCAAATCGGGATCTGCTGCCCGCTCAGGGTGGGGCATCAAACCCAAGATCCGACCGCTGGGATCGCAAATGCCGGCAATATTATCCACAGAGCCGTTGGGCGCAACCGGAGCATAGCGAAGGACGATCTGCCCTTGATCCTGCAATTGCTTGAGGGTATCCGGGTCGCAGGTATAGCGGCCTTCCCCATGGGCGATGGGCAGGGTTAGGGTGGATCCCTGGGGATACGCGCTTGTCCAGGGAAGATCCTGCCGTTCTACACGGATCCCCACTCGGTCGCAGATAAAGTGCAGGTTGGCATTGCGCACCAGCGCCCCCGGCAGCAGGCCCGCCTCTGTTAAGATCTGAAAGCCATTGCAGATGCCCAGCACATAGCCCCCTCGCGCTACGTGCTCCTTCAGGGATCCCATCACCGGGGCAAAGCGAGCAATAGCCCCGCACCGCAAATAATCCCCATAGCTGAAGCCCCCCGGCAGCACCACCACATCCAGCTCCGACAAATCCGTCTCTCGGTGCCAGATCAGCCGCGTTGGGCAGCCCAAGAGGCCGCGGGTTACCCAGGCTACATCTCGGTCGCAGTTGGAACCCGGAAAAACAACAATGCCAAACCTCACGCCAGCCATTGGGATCCCTTGACGAGAGAAAAGAAGAGGGTGTGGTTGTAGCTATCCTAGAGAGCTTGAGACATTTTCCCAGTTTCTCTCCCCTAAGAAAAAACTGCGCTCCGTGAAATGGACAATTTCACAGTTGTTTGGAACGCCTCAAGTCAACCTCAAATCACCTGAACCCATCAAATCAGCCACCGATGGCAGCCACTTGGATTTGATAAGTCTCAATCACCGGGTTGGCCAGCAGTTGATGGCACAGCTCATCCACCTGGCGGTGGGCGGTCTCGGCGTCGGGGGCCTCTAGCTGCAGTTGGATATGCTTGCCAATGCGCACCTGCTGTACCTGGGTATGCCCCAGCTGATGCAAGCTGGACTGAACCGCAGCCCCGGCGGGATCGAGAACAGAGGGGCGTAGGTGAATCTGAATCTGAGCCTGGAACTGCATAGAATAAAGGCTGGATCTGTTACCAGTGTATCAGTCGGATCATCACAGCTTTGGGTTCAGTCATGGATGCGTCGCGCGTGGTGGCCATTGCCCACAACGTTTTCCGGGAAACGATTCGGGATCGGATTCTCTACCTGGTGATGGTATTTGCGGTGGCCATGCTGGGAGCCACTGTTTTGATCCCGCAGGTGGCCAACCAGGCCCACAACAAAATCATTGCCGACCTGGGGTTGGCAGCCATTCACTTCTTCGGCCTGATCGTGGCCATTTTCGTGGGCACAGGGCTGGTGAATAAGGAGATTGAAAAACGCACGGTGTATGTGCTGATCGCCAAACCCATGAGCCGGGCAGAGTTCATTGTCGGCAAGCATCTGGGCCTATCGGCGCTGCTGTCGGTGCTGGTGCTGCTGATGACGGTTGTGTTTCTGCTGAGCTTGCTGCTGGTGCAGGCCCCGATCCCCCTTTTGGCCATTCTCTGGGCAACAGTCTTCACTTTCTTAGAGCTGGTGCTGATCGTTGCCGCAGCCCTACTGTTCGGGGTTTTCACTTCCTCGATTCTGGCCACCCTCTACACCATTGCCCTGTTCCTGATGGGCCATGCCAGCCGCGCCCTGCTGCAACTGAGCAAGCTGGTGAAAGATGCCGGATTTGGCAAACTGTTTGAGGTGATTTATTTGATCCTGCCGGATTTGGAGCGCCTCAATTTGAGAGATGCTGCGGTTTACGGCCAAGTTCCGCCCCCAGCAGAACTTCTCGGAGATGCACTGTACGGCTTGGTTTACACCCTTTTGCTGCTGATTCTGGCAGTGTTGGTGTTCGCCCGGCGTGAGTTCTGACGTTACCTCTTCCCCCATGCGTTTTTTCCACTTCTATACGCCCGAACAGGTGCCTTCATCTGGGATCCCAGAATGTGCAGTGGCCATTGATGTGCTGCGGGCCACCACCACCATTGCCACAGCGCTGGCAGCAGGAGCAGAAGCGGTACAGGTGTTTGCCCACCTGCAGCAGCTCCAAGAGGCAAGCCAAAACTGGCCGGCTTCCCAGCGGCTTTTGGCCGGGGAACGGGGGGGCAAAGCGGTGGCGGGGTTTGATCTGGGCAACTCCCCCCTCGACTACACTCCCGACCGCGTGCGGGACAAGCGCATCTTCCTGAGCACCACCAACGGCACGCGCAGCCTACAGCGCCTGGAAGGGATCCCAGTGGTGATTACAGCAGCCCTGGTGAACTTGGGAGCCGTGGTGGATTTTCTCAGACGGGGCTCCTTTGCCGAGGTGTGGCTGGTGGGATCCGGGTGGGAAGGGGCCTTTTCACTGGAAGATACTGCCTGTGCCGGAGCCATCTTGCATCGCCTGGGCTGCTCTTTGAACCAGTTGGGCAACGACGAGGCGGTGGCGGCCTTGGCCCTCTACCAAACTTGGCAGGACGATCTGCTGGGTTTGTTGAGACGCTCTAGCCACGGGCAACGGCTATTGGGTCTGGGGCCGGAAAACGATAAGGATCTGGCCTACTGTGCCGATCTGGATCGTCTCTCGGTGGTGCCCCGACAGGTTCAGCCAGGGGTTTTGGCCAGTGGCGGGTAGATTTTGGACAGGTGGAGCGACCTGTGGATCCCACCACCCTCTGAGCTGGAAGTAGGCGGCCATTGTCAGCATGGGCTGGATCTCAACAGGCCGGGCGTAGGCTTGGGGATCCTTCCACGCCAGATATGGTCTTCGGCTAACCCGCTTGGGCCGTGTCGGGAGCGATGCCCAACGCTTTCTGGTGCAGCCACGCCTGCCATTCTCCTGGGATCAGCTTGTTGTTAAACGCATCGCCAGAAACAAACATATCCCGCTGATTCTGGGCCAACACAAAAATGGAGCGGCGATCGAAATGGGAAGTGAGTTTGTAGAGGGTGTAGGGGCCTTCTGAGTAGAGGGTCAGCGTTTCTTGATCCAGACCGTGGCGGCTGCTTTGGCCGTAGGCCCGCAAGACCATGTTGATCAATCGCTCATAGTGCATAGACCGCAGATTAGAAAGCTACACAGAACATAGACAGATATTACGGAAGCTGCTGCCAAGGCCCGAGCAGCTCAGGTGAACCCAGCATAACAAATCCCCCTGGATGGCCACGCAACGCTAACGCGAATGAAAACGCGAATGGACAAGATGCAGCGTCAAATGGGGTAAGAAAATGCGATAGAACTTAGGGCAGACCCTTATGTAACCCTCTTGCACAGGCAACCCCCCATGGCCAACATGGCGCCCCGCCCACCCCACCCCACAGAGCCTGTCCGCATTGGCATTGTCGGCGCTTCCGGCTACGGAGGGGTGCAGTTGGTGCGGCTGCTGAGCGAGCACCCTGGCGTGCAGATCACCTACCTGGCCGGGCAAGACAGTGCCGGCAAGCGCTACGGGGATCTCTATCCCCAGTTGGCCCAGGCCGTGGATCTGACCGTTCAGCCGGTAGAGGTGGATCGTATTGCCGCCAACAGCGATGTGGTGTTTTTGTCTCTCCCCAATGGGCTGGCTGCTGAGCTGGCTCCGCCCTTGCTGGCCAAAGGGTGCAAAGTCTTAGATCTGTCGGCGGATTACCGCTTTCGCAACCTGGCCACCTACCAATCTTGGTACCGCATGGGTCAGACGGATCCCAACTGGCCCAGCCCTGCCTATCGCCAGGCCAATGAGCAGGCGGTCTATGGGTTGCCGGAACTTTATCGCGAGGCGATTGCCCAAGCCCAACTGGTGGGCTGTCCCGGCTGTTATCCCACTGCCTCATTGTTGGCGGTTGCTCCTCTGCTGCGGCAGGGGTTGGTGGAGCTGGACAGCCTCATTTTCGATGCCAAATCCGGCGTTTCGGGGGCAGGTCGTACCCCCAAGGTGGGATCCCTGTTTGCCGAAGTGGACGGCTCTCTGGCAGCCTATGGAGTGGCCCAGCACCGCCATACGCCCGAGATCGAGCAAGCTTGCACCGACCTGACCCACACCCCCATCACCGTGCAATTTACGCCCCATCTGGTGCCCATGGTGCGGGGGATCCACGTCACCTTGTATGCCACTCTGCGGGATCCCGGCTTTGTGGGGGAAGATTTGCTCACCATTTACAATGCTTTCTATCGCCAATCTCCTTGGGTGAAGGTGCTGCCGCGGGGGGTTTACCCGCAAACCAAATGGGTCTCCGGCACCAACACCTGCATGATCGGGGTGGAGGTGGACAGCCGCACCAACCGCGTTATTGTCCTGTCGGTGATCGATAACCTGATGAAAGGGCAAGCCGGGCAGGCAGTGCAGTGTCTCAACTTGATGATGGGATGGCCGGAAACGTTGGGTTTGCCTCGGCTGGCGTTTTACCCCTAGCTATAATGCCCGTGATCCCCTTGAAGCGGATTCTGTCCATGTCTGAACCTCTGGATCCCGCTTTGCCCCAAAATGCCTCGCCCAGCGCAAAGGTTGCCTCAGATGCCGTCAATGGCGCTGCTGAGGGCCTGAACTGGGAGGAGCTGTGGCGGCAGCTGGAAGCGGGCTGGCAGGATCTACCCCGTCGCTCCGAAGAGACGGTGCAACAGACCCTGGCTCGCCTGCAACTGGAGTGGGGCGGGCTGTGCCGAGAGGCGCGGGATCGGCTGCAAAGCGCTCTGGAACAGTCGAGAACGGCAGGATCCCCAGAGCCCATCCACCGAGAGCTGCAAGCGCTCTTGCCCCTGCTTAACCCCTGCCAATGGGAAGTGGTCATTGGCTCTTTGCGGCAGGCTGCGGATCGCGCCTGGGTGGCCAGCTTGCTGTATCACGGCTTGCAGGAAGAGGCCTATCCAGAGGCGGAAAGCTACGGGATCCCTTCTTGGGCTCGGACGCTGACCTCTGACCAACGCTCTGCTCTGGAGGCGATGAGTGCCCGTGCCTATGGCAACAGCCGCCTGCCTTTGGTGATGGACAAAAGCGGCCAGATTCAAGTAAAGGCCTCAGCCGCCTTGTTGGCCGCCTTGATCGCCATCGAGATCGGCAGTGTGGGTTCGGCAGGTGCCTTGTCCTTGCTGGGCACACCGGAGCTGCGCAAGCTCTTGAATGCCGAGGGCAAGCTGCGGCGAACCGGCTTAAAACAGGGACGAACTGCCCTCACAGAAGAAGAATGGCAAACGCTGCGCCGTTGGCTGGATCCCAAGGGATCTCCTCCCGACTGGTATCTCAATCTCACTCAAGTGGGGATCCAGACCACCCAAGTGGGGGACTATGCGGCACGGCGGCTGCGGGAGTTTTTCCAGAGCGAGTGGATCAAGCTCGTGATCCCCCCCTTGTATCACCTGGTCATCGATGCAGTGCGGCTACTGACGGGAGAAGTGTTTCTCAGTGTGGGCACCACCCTGGAATCGGCTTTGGAATCGGCAGAGGCAGAGCGGCGACTGGAGTTGGTGCTGCAAGCCTTGCCCCAGGCGCGGAACATTCCCAGACCCAACCAGATCCAGGCTGCCATCCCTGCTGTGGTGGAAGCTGCCGAGAAACTCCTCAGACCTCTGCTGGCGCGCCAGTTAATGACGGTGGCGGACATCTTCGATCCGCCCATTCGCAACGAGAGCCTAAATGAATTGGGGCGGCAGCTCAACCTCTGGAACCCCTTCCAGTTTTTGCTCACCTGGAGCACGGCCGGCTGGCTGGAGGCCCTTCTGGATCAGATCAGCGAGTTGCAGCAGACCTACCCGGAAATGCCCCTGTGGGAGAGCTATCGCCAGGGCGTTGAGACGGCAGCGCAAGCTCCACGGGTAATGGAGCAGGCGGAGGCTCTGCGTCTAACGGCCAAGAGTCTGGATCCCAAGTTGGATCCCTTGGAAGATTGAGTAGATGATGCATAGGGAAGAAAATTTCCTACAGCATCCACAAAGTGAGGCTGGCAGGCTAGGTGGAATCTTTTCTACGCCAAAGACAAATCTGCACGGGTTGTAGAGGGTGGCCGGCGGACTGGTCTGATACATTTACGCTGAACACTGCTGAACATCACTGTTCA
>NZ_JANSIM010000276.1:0-1196 GCF_047502655.1 Synechococcus sp. R5-12
GACGTGGCGGAACGGCAGACGCGCTAGACTTAGGATCTAGTGCCGCAAGGCGTAAGGGTTCAAGTCCCTTCGTCCGCATGAGAATCCCCTACTTCCCCAGCCCTTTTCCCCCAAGAGGGCAGAAGTTCCCCCGGTCAACAGCAATGCTGACTGCCTTACGGTCGCTCGCCAGCAAGCCTAGGAGAGCCAAGGTGACAAAGCAAGCTCTCCCGCCGGCTAAAAGCAGACAGGGACACATCTCCCAGGCTAGAAGGCTTCTCGGTCCGCCTGCAGAGAAACTGGACTGGGTTGCTGCCACGAAAACCTTGGCTCTAGGCCGGAAAGATCACCTGCAGAATTTGCTCGGGGGCAATCGACTCCACCTTCCCATCGGCCCCCTTGACCGCCCGAAACGGCCCCTCTGAAGGCAGCAGCCGCAGCGGGTCGGTGGGCCCAAACAACGCCACCAGCGGCGTCTGCACCGCCACCGCCAAATGCATGGGAGCGCTATCGGCGCACAACAGCAGCGTTGCCCCACCAATCAAGGCCGCCAGCTGCCCCAGCCGGACAGGACGGCTCACCGGCAGCTCCGGCAGTTGCGCCAGAAAGCCCTCCGCCAGCTGCTCATCCTCTGGCCCCACCACCAGCACCAACGGCAGCTCCGGCCGCTGCTCCCGAAAACCCTTGATGACCTTGACCCAGTTGGCAGAGGGATAGATCTTCTGAATTCCCTTCTCCTGCGACAGCTGGCTGGCCCCCGGATGCAACAGCACATAATCTTGAGCGGCATCCCCCAAAAGGCGCTTGCGTTCCTGCTCTGCCCACTCCAGGTCTGCTTTTTTCAGACGAATCTGGGGCAACCCCGCCGGCGCAGCAATGCCAAACCCCTGCACCAGGTCGTGGTACATCTGGGCCGCATACTGGGCTGGCTTCAGGGGCACCGGGTCGGTCAGCCAAGGTCGCCCCGGCCCCGGCGGCGCATAGCCCACCCGCTTGGGAATGCCGGTCAGCCACAACAACAGCTTGACCCCCAGCCCCCTGCCCAGGCTCAGCACCCCGTCATACTGCCGCTCCCGAATGCGCCCCAGCAGGTCGCTGAGATCCCCCAACGACAGCTGTTCTTTGAACGGAAAAGTCAGCACCCGACTCACCGAAGGACAAACCTCGTAGGCAGCCGCCGCCCGCGGCTCCACAACCACCTCCAGCTCCGCCTCCGG
>NZ_JANSIM010000043.1:0-15295 GCF_047502655.1 Synechococcus sp. R5-12
CCCACGCTGTACCCGTAGGGTCAGCGATGGGAGTATGTCACGCCACCGGTTGCCGGGTTGGGCGAATTGTTGCCCAGAGGTGTGGATCTGGACTGCAAATCGGCTACAGGATAGGCCCTGTTGTCGATTGGGGCTGCCTCAGCGGATCCCTTTTGGATTTCAGGACATCGGCAACATTTCCCAAGGCCAACTGTGAACCGACCCCCATCGGCCAGTCTCTCCTGACCCTACCCATCAACTTGTCTTGAAACGACTAGGGCGTTCTGATAGAGTCGAGGCGGGATTTGCCCTGAGAGAGCGGGATCCCTTCTGGACAAGTCTAGGGTCAATGCTATGGCAGTGCGGGTGGGCATCAACGGTTTTGGCCGCATCGGACGGCTGGTGTTGCGGGCTGCTTGGGGCTGGGAAGAGCTGGAATTCGCCCACATCAACGAGATCAAAGGGGGAGCTGCGACGGCGGCCCACCTGTTGAAGTTTGACTCGGTGCAGGGCCGCTGGGCTATCGACATTGAGGGATCCGATAACCGGCTGCGCATTCAGGACAAAACCCTCACCTTTAGCGAACACAAGTCTCCTGGTGAAGTGCCCTGGGCAGAGTTGGGGATCGAGCTAGTGCTGGAATGCTCGGGCAAATTTGTCAAGGCAGCGGAGCTGGATGCCTACTTCAAAGCGGGGGTGCGCAAGGTGATTGTGGCTGCTCCCGTCCAAGACAAGACAGCCCTCAACATTGTTATGGGCGTCAACGATCACCTGTACGACCCGGCCCGGCACCATTTGCTCACGGCGGCTTCCTGCACCACCAACTGCCTGGCTCCTTTGGTGAAGGTCATCCACGAGGGGATCGGCATTGTTCACGGGGTGATCACCACCATCCATGACGTTACCAATACCCAAACCATGGTGGATGCCCCCCACAAAGATCTGCGGCGGGCCCGCTCCGCTCTGCTGTCTTTGGTGCCCACCACCACCGGCTCGGCCACGGCCATTGGGCTGATTTACCCCGAACTCAACGGCAAATTAAACGGCATTGCGGTGCGTGTTCCTCTCTTGAACGCTTCCCTGACCGATGCGGTGTTCGAAGTCAGGCGGCCCACCACCGTGGAAGAAGTCAATCACCTCTTAAAAACTGCAGCCGAGGGCGAACTCAAGGGGATCCTCGGCTACGAGGAGCTGCCCCTGGTCTCGGTGGATTTCAAAGGGGATCCCCGTTCCAGCATTGTGGATGCGCCCTCGACGATGGTGGTGGATGGCGCCCAGGTGAAGATCCTGGCCTGGTACGACAACGAATGGGGCTACGCCAACCGCATGGCGGAACTGGCCCGCAAAGTGGCCCGCAGTCTATAGAAACATCTCCCTTGGAGACCTGCCCATGACTTCTGTTTCGACGGCTCAAGCCTCTGCGGTTCGCAACTACGCCCTGGTTACAGCGGCCTATTGGGGGTTCACCATCACCGATGGCGCCATCCGCATGTTGGTGCTGCTGCACTTCCACAAGTTGGGCTTTACCCCGATCCAAATTGCCATGCTGTTTCTCTTCTACGAGATCTTCGGGGTGATTACCAACTTCCTGGGCGGCTGGATTGGATCCCTGTTTGGCCTGCGGCTGACCCTGTATGGGGGCATTGCCATCCAGATCTTCGGTTTGGTGATGCTGGGGGTGATCAACCTGCAGTGGCCGGTCTGGAGTCAGGTGGCCTACGTGATGACCGCCCAAGCTCTGGCCGGGATCGCCAAAGATCTCACCAAGATGAGCTCCAAAAGCGCCATCCGCCTGGTGGTGCCCAAAGAAGCGGAATCCCGCCTGTTTCGTTGGGTGGCTATGCTCACGGGATCCAAAAACGCCCTCAAGGGGGTGGGGTTCTTTGTGGGAGCGGCCCTGCTGCAGATCTTCACCGAAATCTACGGGGATCCCATGGGCTTCCGCATGGCCAACTTTGTCCAGGCGGGGGCGTTGGCTTTGATCTTCTGTTCGGGGGCGCTGCTGCCTGCAGACATGGGCAAAATCAAGGCCAAGATCCCCTTCAAGCGGCTGTTTTCCAAGAGCAGAGAGATCAACATCCTCTCGGCAGCTCGCTTTTTCCTGTTTGGGTCGCGGGATGTGTGGTTTGTGGTGGCCCTGCCGGTGTTTCTCTACGACAGCTTGGGCTGGACTTTTATGCAGGTGGGCAGTTACATGGCCATCTGGGTGATTGGCTATGGGTTCATTCAGTTTGTAGCGCCGCAACTGCTGGGTGGGGGTCGCCCTGGCCGTGCTCCCAAGGCCCGCACCATCCAGATTTGGACCTTCGTGCTGACGGCGGTGCCGGCGATCATTGCCACAGCCTTCATGGCCGGGCTGGCACCGGAGCTGGTGATCACCGGCGGCTTGATCCTGTTCGGGATCGTCTTTGCCTTCAATTCGGCAGTGCATTCCTACCTGGTGCTGGCCTACACGGAAGACGACGACGTAGCCCTCAATGTGGGCTTTTACTACATGGCCAATTCCGGCGGGCGGCTGTTGGGGACGGTAACTTCTGGGATCCTCTTCCAGTTCTACGGATTGGAGGGCTGTCTTTGGTTTTCCACCCTCTTGATCTTGGCGGCGGGGCTGTTCTCGTTGAAATTGCCGGATCCCAGCAAAACCCCGGTGGAGTGGGTGGTTAAGCCAGGGGATTGAGGATGGAGGGCTACCAGCCGAGATGATGCAGTCCGCTCAACCCAATCCACACATGGATGGGCAGGGAAAGAAGTCTGCGCTGCCGATGCAACTCAGCCCAAACAAGAGGCCCAACGATGAGATAGTAAAGGAGCAAGCAGCTTTTCCGGCAGCCTATGAGCCTGCGCATTGTTCCCACGACGCCCTTCCCTGGCCAGAGACCCGGCACCTCTGGCCTGCGCAAGCCGGTATCGGTGTTTCAGCAGCCCCACTACCTGGAAAACTTCGTCCAATCCATTTTTGATGTCCTAGAGGGATCCGCCGGCCAAACCCTGGTGGTGGGGGGGGATGGCCGCTACTACAACCGCGAGGCCATTCAGATCCTGCTCAAGATGGCGGCGGCCAACGGCATCGGGCGAGTCCTGGTGGGCCAAGGAGGGATCCTCTCCACGCCGGCGGTTTCCTGTCTCATCCGCAAGTACGGCGCCTACGGGGGGATCATCTTCTCTGCCAGCCACAACCCCGGCGGCCCCCAGGGGGATTTCGGCATCAAGTACAACATCGGCAACGGTGGCCCTGCCCCGGAGAAGGTGACCGAGGCCATTTACGCCCGCACCCAGCAGATCCGGGAGTACCGCATCCTGGAAGCTCCCGATGTCGATCTGGATCGCTTGGGCGAGCAACGGCTGGGGTCCCTCACGGTGTCCGTCATCGACCCGGTGGCCGATTACTTGGGCCTGATGCAGCGTCTGTTCGATTTCGAGGCCATCCGCGACTACCTGGCTTCCGGGATCCGCATTGCCTTCGACGCCATGCACGCCGTCACCGGCCCATATGCCCACGCCATTTTCCAGGGATCCCTGGGAGCGCCAGAGGGCAGTGTGCTCAACGGGCAGCCCCTGCCGGATTTTGGCGGCGGACACCCGGATCCCAACCTGGTGCATGCCCGCTCGTTGGTGGAACTGTTGTTTCGGGAAGATGGGCCGGACTTTGGGGCCGCTTCCGATGGGGATGGGGATCGCAACCTGATCCTGGGCCGCCAATTTTACGTGACCCCCAGCGACAGCTTGGCAGTCTTGGCTGCCAATGCCCACCGGGTACCCGGCTACCGAGAAGGTCTGGCGGGAATTGCCCGCTCCATGCCCACCAGCCAGGCAGCGGATCGGGTGGCGGCCAAGCTGGGGATCCCTTGCTACGAGACCCCCACCGGCTGGAAATTCTTCGGCAACCTGCTGGATGCGGGCAAAGTTACCCTCTGCGGGGAAGAGAGCTTCGGTACCGGATCCCACCACATCCGGGAAAAAGACGGGCTCTGGGCCGTCCTGTTTTGGCTGAACATTTTGGCCGTTCGACGGCAGCCGGTGCGGCAGATCGTGGAAGAGCACTGGCGCACCTATGGGCGCAACGTCTACTCCCGTCACGACTACGAGGGACTGCCGGTGGAGGTGGCCGAGGCGCTGATGGCAGACTTGCGACGCTCCCTGCCCGGGTGGGTGGGCCAGCGCCTGGGATCCCAGCTGGTGGCCTACGCTGACGACTTCAGCTACACCGATCCCGTAGACGGCAGCACTACCAGCCACCAAGGGATCCGCATCGGCTTTGAAAATGGCTCCCGCATCATCTACCGGCTTTCTGGAACCGGCACCCACGGAGCCACCCTGCGGGTGTACCTGGAGCGATTGGAGCTGGATCCCGCCCGGCATGGCCTGGAGCCCCAAGCGGCCTTGGCCGAACAGATTCAACTGGCCGATCACCTTGCCCAGATTCGCGCCCGCACTGGTCGGCAGCAGCCAGACGTCATCACCTAGCCCGTCGCAACAGTGGACAGGGAGCCTTCCCAGGGAAGCGGGGATCAGGGCCTGAGGCCATCCAAGCCGGTCGCGTCGGCGTCGCGGAGCAAAAAGGTGCCGATAGGGGAGGTGATGGGAGAGGTCAGCTGAAAATCTCCCCGCTCTTGGGTGAGGCCCACCGGGCGACTGGGGAAAGCCACCAGGATCCCTTCCAAGCGCAGTGACTCTGCCACCGGATCGTAGGCAAAGCGCAGCTCAAAATCCCGCAGGTCACGGCGAACTTCCACCCGGCGGATCCCTTCTTCCGTCAGGCCCAAGCGCAGCCGCCAGTGATTTTGCCATCGCGTGCCGAGGGTGGCATCCAGCTCCAGACCATAGGTAGAGATCTGGCCCAACCGGGGATCGTAAACCGCCTGCAGCGCATAGCTGATCCCCGGCTCATACACATCCAGGCCAGAGCGTTGATCCCGGTTAAATGTGGTGCTGCTGCGTCCCCGATATTCCAGACGAACGGGTTGGAGCTGTCCCTGGTTCAGGTCGTAGGCCGTCTGCAACTGAATGTTGAACAGATCAGGGGCGGTGCTCCAGGTGAAGTTGGCGTTGAGGGTATCCCACTTCTGGGTGATGAAGTCGTAGCCAAGGCTGGTGTCCAGGCGCACCAGGTTTTTCACCTCTGCCTGCAGCTCCTGCAAGTTGCGGGAGGCAATCGCTGCCAAATCCTCCGGGGTATCGTCGGGGAAGGTCAGGGCTATCGGCAGCTCGCCGGGCAGGTCATCTTCAAAGGCAATGTAGCCTGGGGGCACATCGGGTAGGGGATCGCGGGGCGTAAAGAAGCTGATGTTGGCATTGATGCGATCCACATCTTTAGGGCTGGTGGAGAGGGTTTGGAAGGGCACAGAATTGTTGCCGTAGAAGGTGCGGCTGTAGCGCAGGTCGATGGTATTCCAGTCGGCAGGTCTGAGACTGAGGCGAGGGTTGAGGCTGACGGTAGACTCCTGGTCAGGAGTGGAGTAGAGGACTTGGGTGTAATCGATAGAACCCGGCATGAAGGTGATCCAGGGAGCCGGTTGAATATCGTTGAACTGAAGGCTGGAGCGCAGCTCGTAGCGATTGAAAAAGTGGAGGCCCGCCCCCACCTCCTGATCCGGCTGTTGCTCTTGAGTTAGGGTGAGGGCGCTGCTGAGGGCAATATCGGGCGTGATGCGAACGAGGTCGGGGTTAAAGGCCAGCTCGAAGTTGCGACGCGGCTCGTTGTCGCCATTGGAACTGCTGTAGGCGCGGTAGGCCAGGCGATAGGTACCTCCCCAACCGGGTGGGGTCAGTTGAGTGCCCAGCGTCAACCGCGCATCGGCAAAGTCGGGGCCATCTTTGACGCTCACCCGCTGGTTGTAGTCCAAGCGCAGATCCGATTGCAGCCAATGCACGCCCCCGTAGCGCTGAGTGTGGCTGAGGGTGAGGGGGAAGCTGTAGATGCCCCGCTCCTGGGATCCGGTGCGGCTGATGTTGAGGGTGGTGGTGGAGAGATCCCCCTGAAAGGTGGCGTTGAGACGCAGATCGGCGTTGTCGTTGCGCCCGCCGGCAGGACGGTAGGTGTTGTCCAGGTTGAGGTTGAGCTGCCCCCGCAGTTGGCCTTCCTGCCCAAAGAGGTTGGCAGCGTAAAAGTCGAAGTTGTGGTCGATGCGGAAACGGCTGGAGAAGCGCTGTTGGTCGGCTTCGGTAACCAAGTAAAACTGGGCTCGCCCGTAGTTGACGCTGTCCGGGATGGGCAGGATGTAGTCATGCAAGAAACCAATGCCCACCCCTTTTTTCTGGATGGCATCCAGCCGCAGGCCGCCGAAGTTGTATTCGTCGAAGCGGTAGGCCCAACTGGATTTGACAAACACCCCCTCTGTCTCGCTGCGCCCCGGCAGCACCCATTGGTGATCTCGCAGGCTGTAGATGAACAGGGGGAAATAGGCGATCTGAAGGCCCGCCCGCAGATCCCCTGCTTCTGTCAGCTCGCCGCCGGCAAACACGCGGGCGTCGTAGACGATCACCCGGTCATCGGGAAACACCTCCACCCAATCCCCTTGCACGTAGTGGGTGATGGGTGGCTCTGGCGAGGTGGTGACGGTGGCTTTCTCGAAAAAGATCTGATCCCCCAAAATGGCGGTGGTCTCTTGGCTGCGCACAAAAACCTTGGTGCCCGGCTCCTCCCCCGGCAGAATGACCAGCGAGCTCTCAAATTGGGCGGTGCGACCGGGGATATCCAGATCCAAATTTCGCCCTTCGATTTGCCGGATCCCCCGCCCTTGGGGGCCAGGGGGCTGCTCCATGCGAAAAGGGCCCTCGCTGCGCAGGCGTCGCTCCCGCCGATAAAACAGCAGCCGGTCGCCGGTGATGCGGGTGCCGTCGGCCAGTTGGATCAAGGCGTTCCCCTCGGCAATGCCCAGGTCTTGTTCGGCGATGTAGCTGAGCACATCCCCACTCACGTTGATTTGATCCGGGTCAAGGGGAATTTGCCGCTGCGCGGTGGCCGAGAGCTGCTGGCGGATTTGGGATCCCTGGCTGCCGGTGCCAAGATTTTCTGCCGCTGAAACGGCATCTGCACCAGTGCCCAGATCCCGCAAAAGGGGGAACTGCTCCAGCAGTTGAGGAGCCAGGGGTGAGCCCGCAGTGGGGACAAAGGCTTCCCTGCCCCTTTGAGTGGCCATGGGGGATCCCGTCAGCCCCGACCCAGGGGTGGCCTCTGCCAACAGGACACCGCCCAAATCCAAGCTCCCACCGGCTTGGGAGATCAAGGGAGGAACCGTCGAAGCTGGGATCCGATTTAACCTTGCCTCTGAACCGGCTCCACCTTGCAGTTGGGCCGTAGCCCGGTTTTCGCCATTGGATTCCGATCGCGTTAGCGGGACGGAGTCCTTGGTGGGGCGCAGCCAGGGTTGCTCTTCCACCCGCAGGGCCTCAGCCTGAGAAGTCATGGGCTGGGAAAGCCGAAGGGAGTCCAGGGTGGGAACTGCTGCAGTGGGCGTCGCCGGTGAAGGGGGTTGGGGAGAAGGTGTTGCCTGGGCCTGCTGCGCCTGTCGCCGAGCATGGGCTGCTGCCCCTTCGGCCAACAGCCGTTGTAGCCGCTGTCGGTTCAGTTCTTCTGGCGTGAGGGGCTTTTCAGGAGAGTTGGCAAGGGGAGGGGATCCAAAGTCTGAAACCGGGGCCGTAGGGGGTGGGGTTGCCGCAGTCAAGGCTGTAGCAGGCAGAGAAGATTGCGCCTCGGCCAAGGTGATGGGCTCCTCATCGGCGGCAGCCATCGGTTCTGGGCTGGAAGCCCGGCGGGCCAGTTGCAGGCGCTGAGCAAGTGTTTGCGCTGACCGAAAGCGCTGGTAGCCCTCCAGAGAGAACTCCGTCCCGCCGACGCCAACAGTGGGCAGGGGGTCCAACTGGGCGAAGACGGCCTCCCCCGTCCCCAACCACAGGGAGCCGCCCCAGCAAAGGGCCAACCACTTTGCCCAAGGGCTGAAGTCAGGGGGGAAGTTGCAGGATTTCACCGTAAAAACCGCCACAGTAAAGAAAGGCCTACCCCACCGAAAATCATATTCGGCAACCAGGCAGCCAGCCAGGGATCGATGTGCTCAACTCGACCCATCGCTCGTCCCAGGCTCATCAGTACATAGTAAATAAACACCAGAACAATCGCTAGCGCCACGCCGCCGTAGCGCCCCGTTTGCCGCACCGTTTGCAGGCCCAAGGGGGCAGCCACCAAGATGGCGAAAAAGCTGGCCAAAGGAATGGCGAACTTGAGGTGGTATTCCGTCAGGCAGCGGGCCACATCGGCAGAAGGACGTTGCTCCGCTCGATATCGCTGGCACTGCTCCCACAGCTCCCCCGCCCGTTGCTCTTGGGGCACTTTTTCCGCATACACCAGGCCCACCAGTTTGTTGACGATGTTGAGCTGCATTTCTTCCACCTGGCCTTCATAGTAGGTGCGCCCCTGCTCGTCATAACGGCGGATCACCACATCTCGCAGTTGCCACGATTGGCCCACCTGCTGCGCGGTTTGAGCGGAGATCACCTGCGGATAGCGCAGGTGGCCGGTCTCAGCTTTGCGATCCAGGATCAACAAATCCTGCATCAAGCCGGTCTTCGGGTCAATCGATCCGACATGAAACCAGAGATCATCATCCACCCGCACGATCTCTTCTGGATTAAACAAAAGAGCATCTTGAGCCAAGATGAGGTTCTTGTTCAGGATTTTCACCTTTTGGTTGGTTTCCGGCACAATCACTTCATTGGTCAACAGCGCCAAGCCGCTGATCAGCAGGCCAATACAGAGCACGGGGATAAACACTTTGCGATAGGGGATCCCAGCAGCACGCAGGGCGGTGATCTCGCTGTCGGCTCCCATTTTGCCCAGGGTGAGCAAGGTGGCAAAGAGGCCGGCAATGGGAAAGGTGACCACCAAAATGGCGGGCAAATTGAGGAGGAGAATGTGCAAAATGGTCAGGGGAGGGGCGCCCTTTTTCACCAGCAGATCGGTGTAGATAAACAGCTGGTTGCCCAGCATCATCACCGTGCCCCCGGCCACCCCCAGAAAGAAGGGGCGGATCATCTCTTTGAAGAGATAAAACTCCAAAAAGGCAGCTCCCAATCTCAGGGATCCCCAAAAGCTGCCCGCTTGAGCAGGGGTTCTGCGCAGTTTGCCCTCGGCGAGTGGAGCCGTCATGACATCACCTCGGATCACAACCTCAGCCAAACCTGGACGATCAAAAACCACAGATGGCTCCCCGAGGGGGGATCCCATCAGAGGGCGTCGGTGATGCGAAACTGAAACATGCCCTGCTGTTGCCCGTCCCCTTCGACGGTGTATTCATCTTGTTTTATGTTCAGGGTAACCAGCTTGCCACTGAGGCGATTGGCGCCCCGGCACATCTGATCCAGCGCGTTGCGGCCCGGCAGAGCTTGGGTGCTCTCCCCGGGAAGGCGGCCGACCTCTCCCCGATCGCAGAGCACCACAGGAGCCTGTTCGGCGCTGATTTTGAAAATTTGTTCTCGGTCGAAGTAATCGGCGCGATCCCCTTCGATGGCGCGGTTGGCCTGCACAATAACCACATTGCCAAAGAAGCGGGCATCGCCGCTGGCTTGGTCGATCTCCACCCGGTCGGCGTAGATCACCGTCGGCTGATCCACATCGGCCTGGGTCTCCGGGTTTTGTAGCCGCCGCGCCAGCCACTCCCCCTCGATCTGCTCGATCACCACCTCTCCCCGCAGCTCCACTTTCTCAGGGGTGATGGTGGCCTGGTTGGCCTTGGCCCTGCGCCCCCGCTGGATGAACTCGACGGCATCGCTAAACTCGGAAGTGCCGGTGCGGGAGTTGTAAACCAGGCGGGCAGCCCGCACCTCGGTTTCGGCTTGGCGCAGCTCCTCTGTCAGGGATCCCTCGCTGGGCGCCGGAGTGGAGGTAGCCATCTGCCGGTAAAGGACGTTCTCTTCAAAGAAGAAGATCTTGTCGCGGTGGTTGCCCTCTAGGCGGGCTGAGGTGAGCACCCGTCCGGGCTCTTCCAGGGTGACCCCTCCGGTCAACAAACTTTGGGATTCGCGGCGGCGGTAGGTGCCCTGGGCCGACCGGATGATGGTTTCCCCCTGCTGGATCTCCAGGTTGCCTTCCCCTTGGGCAATTTGCGTGTTGCGGTCGTACGTGAGGCGGTCGGCAATGATGGTGACTTCTTGATCCTGTCGGTTGGGGGTTGCCTCCGGGCCGGGGGAAGCCTGGGCCAAGCGCAGATCCGCCAACAAGGGATCCCGGCTGCTGTCGCCGGCCACCTCTTGCAACACCACACCGCCGGAGAGAATGCTTTGGGCCTGTTGCCGCAGGTAGGTGCCTTGGGGAGCGCGAATCTCAATGCCACGTTCGCGAATGCGCAGGTTCCCTTTCCCCTGAGCCACTTGTTGGGTGCGGTCGTAGGTGATCTGGTCGGCGGTGATGGTGGTGGAGGTGGGTGCCGAGCCGTTTGGGGGCAACACTATCAGCTTGCCCTGCTCGGCCCTGAGAAGGGCAAACTGAAAGTTAAACGAACCGGAGCGGCCCTGCAGCACCATTTCCCGGCCTTTGAGGGTGAACTCCGCCGGCACCTCGATGCGCTCTTCAGGGGTGACTCTCAAGGCGCTGGTCAAGAGCAGGCTGCCGTCGCCGCTCCTCACCTCCACCTCCTCATCCAAATACAGCTCATCGGCGGTGGCATTGTAGCGGGCTCGCTTGGCCCGCCAAGTCATCTGCTCGCTGCTATCAAAAAAGGGATCCGGCACCCCTTTTTGCCGGTCGGCACCTTCTCCGTAGAAGTAGCCGTGTGCCCCCTGTTCAAATACCTGTTGCCCAGCTGCCAGATCCACCTGCTCGGCAATCAACCGCCAACGCTGATGGCCTCCCCGACGACCCAAGATGTCTACCCTGCGGCTGACCGAGAGGGGCTGATCGGGGGAAGGAGACTCCACCTTCACTTCCTCGATGTCGATCGACAAGGCCCAGCCCACCAAAGCAGCCAAGATGCTGCTCCCCAACAGCGCCACTCCCAGGTTGGAATTGAAGAATCGCCCCATCCTATTCTTGCTGCCGCCTCACCTCGACCCGAACCGATGACTCACCTCAGAGGCCATGCTCTGACCTAGCGCACTAGGCTGTAGCTTATCTCATTTTGCCGGCTGCACCGGAGGGATCCCGCGCACACCTAGCCTTAAGCCGACTTTTCAGCCTTCAGCCATATCGGCTGAGGATGAACCCCAACCCCAGAAACAGCCCCAGCCAAAAGTGGAGGCCGACGGCGATGAACTTGGAATGGCTAATCCGCTGCGGCTGATCGTGATAGGTACCCAGCAGGCGGGAAAGCCGCACTGCAAACGGGATCCCCGCCAAACTCAGCAGGGTCCAAGCCGGAAAGATCCCCAGCCCCACAAACAGCAGCATCAAGGCAAAAAGGCTGCTGCAGAGCCAGGGGATGAGGCGGGCCGAGCGCAAGGTTCCCAGGCGGGCCACCGGCGAGCGCTTGCCACAGGCTAGGTCATCCTGCACTTGATGGAAATGGGAACAAAACAAAATCAAGCTGGTCGCCATTCCCACCACCAGTGAGGCCGCTAACCCCGGCAGCGACCAAGTCTGGCTTTGGCTGTAGTGGGCAGCCGAGACCGCCAGCGGCCCAAAGCTGAAAAAGCAGAGGATCTCCCCCAGGCCCTGGTAGCCCAGGCGCAGGGGCGGCCCTTGGTAGGCATAGCCCAGCCCGCAGGCCAGCAGCACCAACAGCAGCACCGTCGGATCCCATTGCCGCCAGCTCAGCCACAGGATCCCCAGCAGCCCCAGGGCCAAAAAGGCATTCCCCACCCAAAACACCTGCCCCGGCTTGCCCGTCAGGTTAACCAGGGAGTGGAGTTTGTTTTTGTCCACCCCTGTCTGGGCATCGAACACGTCGTTGCTGATGTTGACCCAGGCCAAGATGCAGATGGCGGCTCCCCAAAACACCCCCAAAACCCCCAAATCCAGTACCCCTGACTGGGCGTAGGCAATGGCGGATCCCACCCAGATGGGCATGATCGCCACGCTGTACATGGGGGGCTTAAGGGCAGCCATCCACAATTGCCAGCGGGAGGGGTCACTCCATGCGACCTCTGCTGGTGGCTGCACTTGGCCGACATCTGGATGCATGCGAATTCTCCTTGGGGAGCAAGCCTGCTCTGGGGCCCGTCTCCGGATCTGTCTATATCTGTTCTGTAAGGTAGAGCGCCTTAGGAAGCATTCTCCAGGATGCTAAGAAACTTTGCAGTCCGTGAAGAAGCTCCTCAGATCTGGCCCCCAAAAGCCCGGGCTGCCGGCTCTTCTCCTAATCTCTTATCCTAAAGTCATCTCCTGCCGGTCTCCATCGACAGGTGTCCTGTTTTCGGCCAAGGTGGGATCGTTCTCTTTGCTCTTTCGCATGACCTCTTCTCTTTCCCCTCGGAATGCCCACGGTACGCTTGAGTGCCTGGAGTGGCCGAGAGCATGGCCGCCGATGCGCACTTCTGCTTGGACAGGCGAGACGGGGAATCGGCGCCACTGGGATCCCTTCCTAGCCGCCTGCCAACAGATGGCGCGGGCGCGGGGTGTTCCCCAAATCCTCAGCTTGTCGCAGCCCATCCCAGAGCTGGATCCGCTGGCGGTGCTGGCCCAGAGGCTGGGTTCGCTCCCCACAAACCGATTCCCGAGCTACTGTTATCTCTCCCACAAGGCCCACGGGGAAAGGGTGCGGGTGCTGGGGTGGGGATCCCTGCGGCAGGTTGATCTCGCGGGAGAAGGGGGCTTGCGGGCGGCACGGAGCTTTGTAGAAGAGCTGCAGCCCCACGTCCATGCCGCTTGCATTGGCAGAACGGAGCCCTCGGAAGTGGGAAGATTCCCAGACAGCCGGCAGGAACGCCCCCTGTGTTTCTGTCGCCTTGGTTTCAGCCCCAGGAGTGATGGGGGGGCGGCGCTGGTTCTGCCGCGCTGGCAACTGTTGCAGGTACCAGGCTCCTGGAGATCTCTGGCGGTGGCGCGGCTCAATCTGGAAATTGCTCCCGAAAGTGACCTAGCAGCTTTGGCCGGGCAGATCACCGCCTTTTTTGCCCAAATGGAGCGCCTTTCTCGATCCCCCTTGCCCTTGTGGGAATTGCAAGCTCCCGTGCCGGTGGAGGTGGAGGAAGCCCCCCTCTTGGCGCGCATCCAAAAAGCCCTGCAGGTGATTCAGGCGGGATTCTTAGAAAAGGTGGTGCTGGCAGAGGCTGTGGATCTGCACTTGCCTGCCTCGCCATCGATCCCGCCTCTGCTGGCTTATCTGGAAAAGCATCATCCCGATTGCAGCATCTTTGCCTTTGCCGCTGGCGTCAGCGGGCCGAAGTCCTTGGAGGCAGATGCTCGGGGGAATTTGCCGGCCAGGCCTCTCCCCCTGGTCCAAGAGGGGGCCTTTCCCCAGGTTTTCTTGGGGGCCACTCCGGAGCGCCTGCTCTCTGTGTGGCAAGGTCGGGCGCAGATCGATGCCTTAGCCGGCTCTGCAGCCCGTGGAGCCACCAGCCACCAGGATCAGGTGCTGGCCGAGAGGTTGCTTTGCAGCGCCAAAGACCGCCGAGAACATGAGTGGGTGGTGCGCTCGATCCAGGAGGCTCTGGGTCGGTTGGGGATGGATCCCTGCATTTCCCCTCAGCCTCGGCTGCTCCGTTTGGCCAACATCCAGCATCTGCAAACCTTGATCGAGGCGGAGCTCCCCGCCGATGTACATCTGTTCGATCTGCTGGCCCAGCTCCACCCGACGGCAGCGGTGGGAGGGTATCCCCAACAGGCGGCGCTGCAGTGGCTAGAGCGGTTGGAACCCTTTGATCGCTCCAGCTATGCCGCTCCCTTGGGCTGGGTAGACTTACAGGGCAATGGCGAGTTTGTGGTGGGGATCCGCTCCGCCCTAATTCGGGGGAATTGGGCCCGCTTGTATGCCGGTGCCGGGATTGTGGCTGACTCCAACCCAGAGCAAGAGCTGGCCGAGATTCGTCTGAAGTTGCGCTCTCTGGTGCAGGCTCTGGCCTTGCGACCTGCAGCTCCTCCGCTCCCCAGCTTCTGAAGAGAGGGGATCAGGAAGATGTTTCTGCCGCCGCTGCGGGAGGTGGATACGAACCCCTCCACGAACAGCTACAGTGAGAAAGCCGGTCTTTGATTAGCCTCGGTGTCCTCTGCGGCATGGCGACCCTGAATCCCACCCATCCCCCTCGTATAGCCGGATCCCGCGCGCAAGTGGGGCTTTGGCCCGGCCTGATCCAGCACTATCGGGAATGGCTCCCCGTCAGCGCCAGCACACCTGTGGTCACGCTACATGAGGGCAACACGCCTCTGGTGCCTTCCCCGGCTTTGAGCCAACGGCTGGGGCGAGACTGTCAAGTTTACCTGAAGTTGGAGGGCCTCAACCCCACCGGTAGTTTCAAGGATCGGGGTATGACGATGGCCGTGTCCAAGGCTAAAGAGGCAGGGGCAGAGGCGATCATCTGCGCCAGCACCGGCAACACCTCGGCGGCGGCTGCTGCCTTTGCGGCCAAAGGAGGTCTGCGGGCCTATGTGCTGATCCCCGATGGCTACGTGGCCAAAGGCAAACTGGCCCAAACCCTGATGTATGGGGCGGAGATCATCGCCGTTCAAGGCAACTTCGACCAAGCGCTGGCTATGGTGCGGCAGCTGGCGGAAACCTACCCGGTGGCCCTGGTGAACTCGGTCAACCGCTTCCGCTTGGAAGGGCAGAAAACCGCCGCCTTCGAGGTGGTGGATGCTTTGGGGGATGCCCCCGATTGGCTCTGTATTCCGGTGGGCAACGCGGGCAACATCACGGCTTATTGGATGGGGTTTTGCCAGTACCGCCAGCAGGGCAAGGCTACCCGTCGCCCTCGTCTCTACGGCTTCGAGGCTGCCGGTGCTGCCCCCATGGTGTTGAACCGGGTGGTGGAACACCCAGAGACGGTGGCCACGGCCATTCGCATCGGCAATCCTGCCAGTTGGGTGAAGGCCAAGGCGGCAGTGCAGGTGAGCGGCGGTCAGGTGGATAGCGTCACCGACGAGGAGATTCTGGCAGCCTATCGTCTCCTGGCATCCGAAGAAGGGATCTTTTGCGAGCCGGCCAGCGCGGCCTCGGTGGCAGGATTGCTGAAATGGCGAGAGCAGGTGCCTGCTGGAGCACAGGTGGTGTGCGTGCTGACGGGCAATGGCCTTAAGGATCCGGACACGGCCAGCCACCAGGGATCCGCTCCTATCCACACCGGCGTTGTCCCTGAGCTGTCCGCTGTTGCTCGTCTGATGGGTTTCTAGCAGAAACCGCCCGCTGGTTAGGGTCAGCTAGAAATCGCAGGAGCCCCGCACTGTACCCGTAGG
>NZ_JANSIM010000277.1:0-1758 GCF_047502655.1 Synechococcus sp. R5-12
AAGCCCGCTCCGTACCGCCTAGCGGTTGATGTCGGGTAGTTTACGCTCATCCTGACCGGCTTTCTTGGCAGCGACGCCCAAGGACATCTGCTTTGACATGCTCGATAGGACTCCGTCCCGCTGACGCGAAAGGACCCCGTCCCGCTGCCGCAGTGGATCCCAGGGCTTGGAGCCTTGAGGAGAAAGTGGGGCAACTGTTTCTGGTTTATTTTGAGGGAGCTGAGTTTTCCTCCGCTCTCGAGGAGATGATCCGGGACTACCACGTGGGCGGGCTGATCTTCTATTCGATTGCCGGCAACATTCAAACGTTGCCTCAGGTGGCCCAGCTCATTGCCGCGGCTCAGGCACAAGCCCTTGTCCCCCTGTGGATAGCCATTGATCAAGAGGGGGGGCCGGTGGTGCGCCTTACCGAGGGGGTGACGGTGTTCCCCAGCGCCATGGCAGTGGCAGCAGCGGGATCCCCGGCAAAGGCGGAAGCTATGGCCCGTGCGGTGGGAACGGAGCTGAAAAGTTTGGGGTTTAACCTCAACTTCGCCCCTGTTGTGGACGTGAACAGCAACCCCCACAACCCCATCATCGGCATCCGAGCCTTTGGGTCAGACCCGAAACAGGTGACAGATTACGGCCTCGCCCTGTGGCGCGGCTATCGGCAAGCCGGGATCCTCTGTACGCCCAAACATTTTCCCGGCCATGGGGACACCGATATGGATTCCCACCTGGGGTTGCCGCGGGTGGATCGCCCTCTGGAGGCACTACAGACCACGGAATTGCGCCCGTTTCAGGCTTTGATCCGGGCAGGGGCAGAGGCGATGATGACGGCGCATGTGGTGATGCCGGCTCTGGGATCCGTCGGCGACAGCGGGACGAAGTCCTTGCAACCGGCAACGCTGGCCCCTGAGGTGGTGTCCGGCTGGCTGCGGCAGAAGCTGGGTTTCAAGGGTCTTGTCCTGACGGATTCCCTGACCATGGGGGCCATTGCCCGCACCTACGGCATTCCCGAAGCGGCAGAACTGGCCTTTAGGGCAGGAGCCGATGTGCTGGTGTTTGGGGCAGATCCCGGCTTTAGCCCGGCCATCCAAAAAGAAGCCTATGCCCATCTGCTGCGGGAGTTCCGTGCCGGTCGTTTGTCGGTTGAGCAGTTGGATCGGTCAGTGGAGCGGATTTTGGCCTTGAAGCGGCGCTACAGGCTGGGATCCCCCTGCCCCCCTTTCCCCCCTTCCACCCTGGAAAGCCACCAGGCGCTGGCCCGCCAAATCGCCCAAGACAGCATCACCCTAGTGCGGGGATCCCTGCCTCCCTTGGCCCCTGACCCGCTGCTTATCACCCCTGTACCTTTGTTGGGGGAGCTGCTGCAAAAAGCCTGTCCCGCTGCCCAAGTGTTCTCCATCCCTCTGGATCCCACCCCCGAACAGCAGCGGATTGCCCAAGAAGGGGCTCAAAGGGCTGCGCAGGTGCTGGTGGGATCCCTGGAGACGTGGCGGCATCCGGCGCAGAGGTTGCTGCTGGGATCCCTTCCCCCGGAAAAGGTGATTGGGTTGGCCTTGGGATCCCCCTACGACGCCTTTGCCCTGCCCCAGATCCCGGTCTATTTGGCCTGCTACGGCACTACCCCCGTCTCTCTACAGGCGTTGCTGCAGGTGTTGTTGGGACAGATCCCGGCCCAGGGTCGCTTGCCGGTTGGATCCCACTTGGAGGGATCCTGGTCGCGTTAGCGGAGCTGATACATTTACGCTGAACACTGCTGAACATCACTGTTCA
>NZ_JANSIM010000044.1:0-1751 GCF_047502655.1 Synechococcus sp. R5-12
AACCATCCTCGCTCCTGACGCACGCGCCCTACCGCTATGGTCATCTGAACTACTCCCTAAAGACATCTAAATGAATGAGGACGTTAATGAAACTACAAAGTTTGCTTCTTCGAAGCAAGAGCGGAGCCTAGGTATAAAGACTCAACTCCTGGGTCTTTTGCCTCAGTTTCCTTGAACGGCTCTTTGGCAAGAACTGCTCAGGAGTTTCCCGTTAAGTCAGGATCCCTAGCGCTCCAAGACCCTACTTAGAACCGTTTCCACAACTCGCGAGGCCCAACGGGCCATTCGAGAGCCACCAAACAAGCTTTACGGCTGTAGGCATTACAATTTAGCCTATGCCGGTAAAGACTTGTAAATTGCTTTCATTATAGAGGCGGATAGCCGGATCTCATCAAGTCTGGGAGAACGACTGTTTTTCGAGGAGTTGGGTTTGGGCCGCTACACCCTTGGAGTGAAGGCCAGGGCTTGGGATCCGATATCCTGAGAAGGCGATGTATCCCATTTGCGAGGAAGCTGAATCTATGGCTGGCGAGATCTTCACCATTGCTGGACTCTGCATTGTGCTGACCCTGGTGGGTGTGGCGCTTGGATATGGGATCCTAAGGGTGACCCAAGGGGGGGCAGAGTAAAGCTGTCGAGGATTTCTCCCGGGCCCGGTATCGGGCCTTGTTACAGCTCCATGTCAATTCCATGTCAATTGGCCACCTGGATATGAGGTGGGTGGCGGAAAGATGATAAACTCATGAAGATTTGTATCGTTGGCGCTGGGGCGGTGGGAAGTCACTTGGCCATATGCCTGGCCCGGTCTGGCTTTCCCGTCAGTGTCGTGGCGCGTGGAGCTCACCTGCAGGCCATCCGCACCCAAGGTCTGAAGCTCATCCGGCAGGGGGATCCCTCCCAAACCTGGGTAGAGCGGTTGACAGCCACCGACGATCCGGCTGCCCTGGGCCCACAGGACTGGCTGATAGTGACGGTCAAGGCCCACAGCTTGCCGCAGCTTGCCCCTCGACTGGGATCCCTGTGTGGCCCCGACACCCCCATTGTGATCGCCCAGAATGGTATCCCCTGGTGGTACTTTTACCGGCATGGGGGCGAGTTTGAGGGGCATTCCCTGACTTCCGTGGATCCAGAAGGGGTTATCGCTGCTCATTTGCCGATAGAGCGGGTGATTGGCTGTGTGGTGTACATTGCCGTGCAGTTGGCAGAGCCAGGAGTGGTCTTGCACACAGGGGGTGGGCGCTACATTCTGGGGGAGCCGGATGGATCCCTGTCAGGACGGCTGCAGTCCTTGGCCGCCATCTTTGAACAGGCGCAGCTTTCCACCACCCTCACCTCGCAGATTCGGGCCGAGATCTGGCAGAAACTGTGGGGCAATGCCGCCTTCAATCCCATCAGCGCCCTCACCCGGGCTGCTCAAGATGAAATTGCCCAATACCCACCCACCCGTGCTTTGGTTCGGTCGGTGATGCAGGAAGTTGAGGCTGTAGCTCAAGCTCTAGGGATCCGGCTGCCGGTCTCTTTGGAAGAGCGGCTAGAAGATGCAGCCCGCGTGGGATCCCATCGCACCTCGATGCTGCAGGATATTGAGCTGGGGCGACGGACGGAGATCGAGGCCATTGTGGGAGCCATCACCGAGTTGGGGCGTTTGGTGGGGGTGCCCACTCCCCATTTGGATACTCTGTATGCTTGCGTCAAGCTGCTGGAGCGCTCTGATACATTTACGCTGAACACTGCTGAACATCACTGTTCAA
>NZ_JANSIM010000278.1:0-2681 GCF_047502655.1 Synechococcus sp. R5-12
CCTACGGGTACAGTGCGGGGCTCCTGCGATTTCTAGCTGAACAGGGCTGAGCTTTGGGAGGACTTTGTCCCGCTGGTGCGAGCCGAGAAGTCCGTCGACCCAAAGACTTCGGCCTCCCCTTTTCGGAACCCAGAGCTTCATCATGTCAGAATGGCAGAGCAGGCGCTGCATCCTTCGGCTGTAGAGGGGCGCAGTCTTGTTGCCGATACCCAGTTAACGCAACGGTTCTCCCTATGTCGGTTAGCCCTCTTCCCAGTTGGGTCAAGCGTTCCATCGGCAAAGCCAGCGAGACTTCAGCGGTGCAGCAGGTGATCAAGCAGCGGGGCCTGCACACCATTTGTGAGGAGGGGCGCTGTCCAAATCGAGCCGAGTGCTACAGCCAAAAAACCGCTACATTTCTGCTGATGGGAGGGATCTGTACCCGCGCCTGCTCTTTTTGCCAGGTGGCCAGTGGACGGCCCGCACCGTTGGATCCCGCAGAACCGGAGAAAGTGGCCGAGGCGGTTGAGCTGCTTGGGCTCCGCTATGTGGTGCTGACCTCGGTGGCCCGCGACGATCTGCCCGACCAGGGATCCGGTCACTTTGTGGAGGTCATGGAGGCAATTCGGCGGCGCTGCCCCGGCACCCAGATCGAGGTGCTTACCCCCGACTTTCGCGGCGATCGCGAATGCATTGCCCGTGTGGTGGCCGCTCAGCCTGTCTGCTACAACCACAACATCGAAACGGTACGACGGCTCTCCCAGGCAGTACGGCGCAGTTCCGGCTATGACCTGTCCTTGCGGGTTTTGCGAACGGTCAAGGAGCTGAATCCCGGATTACCCACCAAGTCTGGGCTGATGCTGGGGCATGGGGAAACCCGCACAGAAGTGCTGGAAACCTTCCGGGATCTGCTGGCGGTGGGATGCGATCGTCTGACTCTGGGGCAATACCTACAACCTTCCTTGGCCCATCGCCCTGTGGAACGCTACTGGACTCCGGAAGAGTTTGCCGAGCTGGGCCAGATAGCCCGCCAGATGGGGTTTCGCCAGGTGCGCTCAGGGCCATTGGTGCGCAGCTCCTACCACGCTGCCGAAATGGTTGAGAACTAGGCCAGGGAGCTTGGCAGAGAGGCTGTGCAGTCTGTCATAGCCAACCTTTCCCGTCCGATCAAGGCACGAAGGCCCGCTTCCAGGCCGAACGCTCGGGCTGCAAACCGGCTGAGCACCTGTGGCGCCAGGGATCCCAGGCGGTACAAGCTGATCCCCGCCACCAGACCCGGCAAAAGGCCGTTGCCCCAATCTCCCCACAGCCAGGAACTCACCCCTTCCGCCAGCAGCAGCAGAGCCCCATTGAGCAGCAGCGGTCGCCACAGCCCCTTCCACAAGACCCTCCGGGGCAGGTGCAGCCGGATCTCCAAGCCCAGCAGCCAAAGACCATCCAGCAGCGGGGCCAACAGCAAATCCAACCCCAGCGGAGCTAAGCCCACCCCCATCCCCTTGCCAAGGGCGAAAATCCTGCCCCATTGCTCCACAAAGCGGGCATGATGCTGCCACTGTTTTTCCAGAATCTGGGCCTGAACCCGGTCCAGCCGCTTCAACACATTCAAAGCCAGGAGGGATCCCGCCTCTGTTTGCAAAATCTGCAGAATTCGCCCCCGCAAGGCTTCAATTTGGGGTGCAGGCCGTTCCCATTCCAAAGTAATGCGGCCATCCGGCCAGTGGGTGCGGACTTTCAGAGGTTTTGGGCAAGCGGCCACGGTCAAAATCTCCTGCGGCGATACCCAGCCTAGGTGGCGGCTGATCTGGGCACAAATGGCCTGCAACTCCGCTTCGGAGTAGAGATCGCATTTGTTCAACACCAGCAGGATGGGCTTGTATAGAGTGCGCAGCTCCGAGAGAGCTTGGTATTCCAACTGGGTCAGGTCGGTGGCGATGACAAACACGATCAAATCCGCCGAGCGGGCCACATCCCAGGCCAACTGTTCGCGGGCTTCTCCTTCCACTTCGTTCAAACCCGGAGTATCCACCAGCCTCACCCGCCAAGGGATCCCTGGCTCCGGCTGCCACAGCAGGGATTGGGGCTGCTGAGTGACCCCATTGAGGGGGCCCACCTTCAATCGCTCCTCGCCGGTTAGGGCGTTCAGGACGGCCGACTTGCCACGGTTGACCAGCCCAAACACCGCAATGGAAAACAGCCGCGCGGTGAGGCGCTTGCGCAAAGTGGATAGAGCCCTGAACTCCGGTTGTAAATCCCGACGGCTGGCCAGAGATTGCCAATGATCCCAGCACCTTTGCAAAACGGTTTCGGCTTGGGTCAAGGGAGTGGTCATAGACAGGGGCAATGGACTAACCCTCACTCTAGAGGGAATTGCCCCTCAGGGCTAGCCGTTTCTCCCCCCCAGCGTGGGGAATCCAAACCCCACAAAATAGGGCATGATCACCCTAGGGTTCCGCCGAATCTCCTATGCTGTACCGCCTTCCCCAATCTCTGAAATGGCTTCGTGTGGGTGGATCCCATCGTTCTAAGCAAGAGCGCCAGATCGTGCGCAGCCTGCTGGCCTTTGCTGGGGCGCTGCTGGTTATGGATGTTGTGCTTCTGAGCGCCCTTCGCTAGTCCAACTTGGCAAGCCCATCGTTAGGTGATTCCGAACAAGTCTAAGTGTAAACTACCCGGCTCCGACCGCTAAGCGGTACGGAGCGGGC
>NZ_JANSIM010000279.1:0-2473 GCF_047502655.1 Synechococcus sp. R5-12
TTGAACAGTGATGTTCAGCAGTGTTCAGCGTAAATGTATCAGGTAGGTATTGTGGGCATAGCTGCTCCGAATGGCAGAGAAACAGCCCGAAGATTCTGAGCTCTCCTCTCCACTCTTGGCTGGTCACCCCCCAGAGCCGAGCTGCCGGGAAAGGGTTGAGCTGCTCTCTTGGGATTTCTCGCTTGTTTATGATGATCTCGTGTGGGTTTCCAAACGCGGGCTGCCCAGCTTTTCAGGGAAACGTAAGGGATCCCACTGTGGGGTTTGGAGTTCCCTATGGCGGATGAGTTGCCGTTTACTCTAGATCAGCTCCTCATCGTGCGGGCAATTGCCCAGCAGGGTAGTTTTCGCCGTGCTGCCGATAGCCTGTTTGTCTCCCAGCCTGCCGTCAGCTTGCAAGTGCAGAACTTGGAGCGACAGTTGGGAGTGGTGTTGTTCGACCGCAGTGGGCGCAAGGTGGAGTTGACGGATGCCGGGAAAGTGCTGCTGCAGTACAGCGAGCGCATCCTCAAGCTGTGCCGTGAAACCATCGAGGCGCTGGCGGATTTGCAAGAAATGGAGCGGGGGCATCTGGTTCTGGGGGCCAGCCAAACGGTGGGCACCTATGTAATGCCTTCTTTGATCGCCCAATATCACCGCCGCTATCCACAAATTTCCGTACAGCTCTTGGTGCAATCCACGCGGCGAATTGCCCAGAAATTGGTGGACGGCCAGTTGGACGTGGCCATTGTTGGCGGGGAGATCCCCTTTGAGCTGCAGCGGCACTTGAAGGTGATGGCTCTGGCGGAAGATGAATATGTGTTGGTCGGTGCTCCCGGGTGTGCCATCGACTCTCCGGCTCTTGTGGATCTGCTGGCTTTGCCCTTCATCACCTTGGATCCCCAGTCTTCCACTCGGCAAACCATCGATCGGGTGCTGAACCGCCACGGCATTAACCCGGCCCAATTGAACGTGCGGCTGGAGCTCAGCTCGATTGAGGCGATCAAAAATGCCGTCCAGGCGGGGTTGGGGGTGGCCTTTCTGTCCATGGTGGCAGTGGGATCCGATGTGGAACAGGGGCGGTTCCGGAAGCTGGCGGTGGAAGGGCTACAGATACGGCGTACCCTCTGGCTGGCTTTTAACCCAGAGCGCTATCAATCGCAGGCAGCCACCCGCTTCCTCCAAGGGCTGCTGACCCGCCAAGACTGGCTGAAAACTCCCCCGCCCCATTTGCAGTTGATCGGCTAAGTTGCGATGCGTTACGGCCTTTTCCGAGTTGATGGGATCCCAGGTAGATTCCGGTGGATTGAGCAGGATCCCTGTTCAAAGAGATACGAGAGATATTTCCGTATAGGTGCATTCGCTGTAGCCAATGCTGCTCCGGAAGAAACTGCATCTGCTGAATCTGTCTGTGTCTACTGACCCCAAGCCGATGACCAGGCAAACGCTGTTGGAACGACTCCCCCTGGCCCAGCGCTTGGCGGAGTTACAGGCCCGCGTTCAAGAGATCCCGCTGCACAGGGTGAAATTGGAAGGGTTGAACATCGCAGGGGCAGAGTCCTGCTGGGCTGCCTATCGAGACTGGGGAAAAGGGATCCCACTGCTGTTTCTGCATGGCTTTATGGCCACTCATGCCAACTGGTGGCCGCTGATGCAAGGGTTGGGAGACGAATATCGCTGCATTGCCTTGGATTTACTGGGGTTCGGGCAGTCCGGCCAACCGGCCTTGCACTACGACATCGCTGCAGAAGTAGAGTTTGTGCGCGGATTTGTCCAAACGCTGGGCCTAGCTGCTCCGGTTTTGGTGGGCCATTCCTTTGGGGGATGGGTGGCGGCAGCTTACGCCGTGCGGTATCCGCTGCGGGGGTTGGTTTTGTTGGCTCCTGCCGGGATCCGCGACGACAGCTTTGTGAGACGCTACAACCATTTGCGGCCCTTGCTCTGGGAAAGCGCTTGGGTGGATTGGCTGTTGCGGGCGATCGCTCCGCTGGCCCGCTGGTGGCATTGGGAAGACAAGCTGGCCCAGCTCTTGTGGTTGCGGGGATCCCTGCGTCAGCAGCCGGTCGCTCGGCAATTTCTCCGACAACGTCTGCGCCCACAAGCTGCTGTCGATACGGTTGAACGTTATCTCAACTACATTCAGGCCCCCACCCTGGTGATCGCCGCCGAACAGGACGACACCATTCCCCTCTGGCACTGCCAAACCTATGCCGAAGGGATCCCTGGGGCTCAGCTCAAGATCCTGGCCGGGGCCGGCCACGCCATCCCTGCCTTGCATGGGGAACAGGTGCTGCCCCTGATCCGGGAATTTCTCGACACAGCCCTTTCCGCACAATGCGGGCTTTGAGCTGGGGCTGTAGCGTATGGCCGAGAGAGGAATGCCGCTTGCCAGATGGCGATGCCCGATAGGCGACGGAGCGCCGCCCAAGGGGAACGCGTAAACTACCCGGCCCTGACTGCTTCGCAGTACAGGGCGGGCTTTCGGTAGCCCTGC
>NZ_JANSIM010000280.1:0-6692 GCF_047502655.1 Synechococcus sp. R5-12
AGATCAACTGGTAGTAATCCGTACTGAACATATTATACATTATTATTATCAGTATAGTTGAGCTTATTATTGACTAGAGTCATGCTCCACCAAGCGGTCGAATTCTCGCTCGAAGGTGACCAAAGCCCGGTTGGTTTTGCCCCCCAAGTAGAGCCCCGTCTCCGTTTGCAAAGCCCAGATTTGGCTGTAGCTGAAGTAGCTCATCACCACCCCCACCATCAACAGGCCAAATCCGAGATACACCGCAGGGATCCCTGGATCGGATTTAATTTGCAGTCCGGTAGCGCCGATCACCTCATCCAGATGCAGAGTGAGCGGGTTGGGGAAGCGTTGGGGAGCGACCTCGTCGAGGGCCAAGCTCATGCCTTGGCGCAGGGATCCCATCCATTGCCCTTCAGTGTCGTAGAGGAGGGCTGTCCCCTGCAGATCCGGCAGCAGCAGCGTGAGGCCCTGGCTCATGTCCGGCTGGGTGGGCACAAAAGCGCCCCAGAGTTTGTTGCCTGCCTCGGTGCGCACCGGCACCACCGGGATTTGAAAAGAGGGGCTATTGTTGACGCGGATGCGGATGCTGTCGATGCTCCAATCGGCTTGGTAAAGGGTCACACCCCGGTAGGAGAGAGGATGGTTGACGGAAATGGTCTGACGTTTAACCTCCTGACCCTGATCCAAAATCGAGAGGTCGGAATAAAACTGCTTGACCCGGCCATCGGCAGCGTAGTCAATCCAGAAGCGATTGTCCCGAATTTGCCAGGTAGGCAAGTGAGCGCGAGCCAGATCCCCTGCTCCGGTCAAGTGTTGAATGGAAGCCACGCTGCCGCTGGGAATGAGTTCTTGGGCCTTGAAGCCGCTAATGCTGCCCCAAATGGCCCCCAGCAAGATCAGCAGCATACTGACATGCACCAAGATGGGGCCGATCCTGCCGATTAACCCCTTGCGGGCGTAGAGGTAATGGCCCTCCTGAAACACCAGATAGCCCTGTCGACGCAACTGCTGCGGCAGCCCTTGTAAGGATTGTTGGGGCAGATAAGTCCAAAAGGGCAGGCGCTGAAAAGACTGCGGACGGGTGAGATAGCTCCAACGGCGAGCCACCTTGAGCATTGGCCACTGGCGCGTAAAGGAACAGGCGATAAGGCTGCTGCCGAACAGGATTAAAATAGCCAGAAACCAAGGGGTGCGGTAGACGTGATCCAATCCCAAGTTCAGGATCACCCGCCACGTGAGAAAGCCAAACAGGGCCGGATGCTCCGGATAGTGGGCTTGATAAAAAGCCGCTGTTTCCTCTTGCTCAATTACCGTGCCGGTGGCGCTCAAAACCGCAATCGCCAACAAAAGGCCGATGGCCAGGCGCAGATCCGCCAGCAGCGGCAGCAGCTCATGTCGAAAATACCGCCGCAGCGAGGAAGCCCAGCGGGCAAGCGGGAGAGAGTATATGACCATGAGAAGTTTGTCGGCTCAAGATTCAGACCGCTGCTCTTGCCAGGCAAGGTGCAGTCCCCAACAGGGTGCTGTAGGTGTAGCCCCATCTTAGCCTGCAGCAGCAGGGATCCCTTAGGCCCAAGCCGACAAGATTGTTACGCTGCCGAACCCCACCAACACCACCCCACTGGCATAAGTGAGCCAGCCCGACCAGCGCCGCAGGGCCAACAGTTGCTTCACCAACCCGGTAAACACCCCCGCCAGGAGCAGAGGAAAGGCCAATCCCAGCCCGTAAGCCAGCAGCAGCCCGCCTCCTACCCAGGGTTGCCCTGTGGTGGAAACCCAGGCCAGCAAAGCCACCAAAACCGGCGTACTGCAGGGAGAGGCCACCAGGCCAAAAGTTAACCCCAGCAACACTGCCCGACCCAGCCTGGGCCATTCTCCGGGAATCTCGAGGCGGTTAAACCAATCGGGAAAACGCAGGGGGATCACCTCTAACAAGTTCAGCCCCATCAAAATAGCAATTCCCCCCACCACAACAGGCCCGAAGGATCCGGTTTGTCCGTAAACGCGACCCAGCAAAGCTGCCGACAAACCCAGCAGGGTCAGGGTAAAAGCCACCCCAGCCGCAAAACCCAAAGATTGAGCCCAAACTTGCCGCCGCCCTTCCCCAGCCGTTTCCTCAGAAGCGGGGGTGTAGCCGCCGATGTAGCCGATGGTCACCGGCAGCATAGACAACGTGCAGGGGGAAAGACTAGTGAGCAAGCCCGCCAGACCCACCACCAACAGACTAACGGGAGAAAGGTGCTGCAGTTGAAACTGCACCAGCTCAGTTGCCCATTGTTCTAGGTGGTAAAGCCAGAGCTGAGCCGCATTCAACATAAGCTCAATCTGTCAACATAAGCCCAAGGTAGCATGAAGGATCCCCGAGCCCGTTCAAGATATCTTTGCTATCCATTCCCACCGCCCAGGTTGTGGAGAATTTCGCGAGGATGGTTGACCGGGAACTGCTGCCATTCTTGTTGAGCTCGTTGCAGCACCCGGAGCAATTCGTCCCACTTTTCGCCATCGATCAACCGCTCTATCTGTCGTAACTGGGTTTGGTAGCTGTGCAGGGCAGTCAGCAGCGCCTGCCGGTTGTGGCGGGCCATCTCCAAACCCAATTGCGGGATCCCTCCGCCAACACGGCTGGTATCGCGGAATCCGCTGCTGGCCAAAGTGCGGGCCAATTCCAGAATCGCGGGATCCCCTTCTTGGCTAACCGCTGCGATCAAACTGGCGCTGACCATAACTGGCAAATGGCTGATCCAGGCCACCGCTCGGTCATGGCGTGCGGGATCCGTGAGGACAGCTTCTGCGCCAACAGCAGCAATCAGTTCTTTCACCGCATCGAGAGCCTGAGGTTGGGTCTCGGCGATGGGAGTGAGCACGTAGGGCCGCCCCCGAAACAAGTCAGCTTCTGCCGCTTGGATCCCTTGCAGGCTTTTGCCGGCCATGGGGTGCCCCCCCACAAACCAGGGCCACAATTCGGTTGCCGGAGCAACGATGGGCTGCTTAACCGAGCCGACATCGCTCACCACGGTTTCTGCCGACAAATAAGGCAACAGGGCGGCTAGCGTGGCCAACACCTGCTCCAGAGGGGTACAGATCAGCACCCTTTGAGGGTCAAAGCGAGCCAACTGGGCCAACTCGGTTCCACAGCCTTGGACAGCACCCCGTTCCAGAGCCTGTTTGCAGGTGGCCGGGTTGCGGCTTATCCCCCAGACGGGATATCCCTTTTCGGTCAGTTTGAGGGCCAGGGATCCGCCAATCAACCCCAACCCGACAATGGCAATGCGCATAGTATCTCAGTAAGCCAGTGAAACTCCTTTTTGGACACCACCAACAACCGCTTCCAGGTGTAGTAGGAGGCTGCTCCCGTAGCTCAGCGATACTCGCCACCGGCGGGCAAGCCTAGTTCCTTCCGAAGCTCCCGCCGCAGCAGCTAAATTCTCGGCCAGGGACTGTCCACTTGTCCATTTTTAAGTCAATATAGGGGTAATATCCGGGCTTGCTTACCCTGCGGATTCGTGGTAGCCAAACTGGCCTCCGACAGGAAAAACAAGGGCAGGCCTTGGATGTATTGGCAGGAGCTCGGCCCGCTGTGGACTGCTGTTGCGCCGAAGGGATCCCAGCCTTTCGTGCCGGCTCAGCGCAGTTCTTCTTCGCTTACTCAAGAGCAGGTGTCCCTCTTCTCAGCGATTCTCCAGAACTGTACCCATCGAGCCACTTTCACAGCGGGCTCGGCTTTTGGCCTGCGAGTTCCCGCTTTAACCCCCGTTGGGGAGCACTCTGTCGTTTAGGAGATTCTATGCCTAGTGAACCCAAAACCCGCAAGAGCCGTGAAAGCACTAACCCGCGCCCGCGCGACCGTCGTCGTGAATCGGCCAAAGGGAGCAAAGGGGCAGTTCCAGCCACCAACCTCTCCTTGCCGAAGTTAATTCAAGAGAATGCGGTGCTCCAATCTCGCAGCCAGTTGTTGTTGATGTACAGTGACTTCCAAACCGAAATGCCCAACGATGGCAAAACCGGTGTGGGCACCTGGCTACAGTCTCGACTCAAGGAGCACGGCATGCCCAGCCTGCTGCGTTTTGGCCCCCGCTCCCGCCCCCAGGTTTTCCGCCGCGATGAATTTTCCGAGTGGATTACGCTGGCTCTGGCCTCTGTTAACCCCAACAGCGATACTGCCCCCCAAGAGCACCTGAGCTAGGCCGGAAGGGGAAGTTGAGCGGTAGAAGCAGAGGTTGCTGGCCCAGGGATCCCGCCACGCCCGTTGAGGGAAGAGGGTGAACTGGGCTTTTCTGTATCCGGCAATAGCAGGTCGCGGATGAGGCGAGCTGCCGAGCGTTGCAACCAGCGGGAGGCCAATTGACGGCCCAGTTGTTGAGCTTCCGGTTTGGCAGCCACCTTGGCAACAATCGGCAGAAGCTGCAGCGGCTGAAAGCTCGGGTTGCTGCTGAGGAGTTCCCACAGACGCTGCAAATGAGCCAAGCCATCTGAGCCACCCTGGGATCCCGAGCTGGAAAAGAGCACATCCACTAGGCGCTCCCGCAGGAAAGCGCCCCGCTCAGAAAAGATAAAATCAACGGCCTTTTCCAGGGATCCCTGCAGGTCAAAATCCTCGCTGTTGACGGCGTTGCGCAGCAGGTTCTCCAGGCGGTTCCAGCGAAATTGCCCCTGGTTAAACAGCAGCTCCCGCAGGGATACGCGCAGCTCCGGGGCCGGGTCGGTGAGCAGGCGCTGAGCCACGTAGGGATAGGCCACGCTCAACACCTTAAAGTTGGGATCCAGGCCGATGGCGATCCCTTCCAGGGTGAGCAAAGAGCGGATGATCAAGGCGTAGTAGGCGGGAACTCGAAAGGGAAAGTCGTACATCACCCCCGAGAGCCGATCGGTGATGCTCTTGAAATTCAGTTCGGAGACCGATTTGCCCATCGCTTCGGCGAAGACAGCTTCCAGAGCAGGGATGATGGGAGTCAGGTCGGTATCTGGATCCAGGAACTCCAAGTCCACGTAGTCTTGGGCCAGCCCGGCAAAGTCTCGGTTTACCAAATGCACAATCGCCTTGATCAGGCCGTAGCGCTGATGGGGCGCGATGGTGCTCATCATGCCGAAATCGATATAGGCCAGCCGCCCGTCGTACATGGCCAAGAGGTTGCCCGGGTGGGGATCGGCGTGGAAAAAGCCATTTTCCAAAAGCTGCTTGAGGGAGCAATTGACACCGATCTCGATCAAGTGCCGTCCATCCAGCCCCGCAGCAGCGATTTTGTCAACCTGAGTCAGCTTGATGCCATCAATCCACTCCATCGTCAGCACCTTGGTGCGGGTGTACTCCCAGTAAATTTTGGGAGCGTAGATGGAGGGGTGACGGTACAGCGCCAGGAACCGCTCGGCATTGCGGCCCTCCTGCGTGTAGTCCATTTCTTCGTAGAGGCGCCCGGCAAACTCATCGACGATGCCCACCAGGTCGCTGCGGATGCGGCGGAAAGTGCGTTTGGCCCAGGCGGCCAGGCTGCGGACAATATACATGTCGAGAGAGATGCGCCCAATCAAGTCGGGCCGCTGCACCTTGACGGCGACTTTCTCCCCGCTGTGCAAGTAGGCCTGGTACACTTGCCCCAAGCTGGCGGCGGCAATCGGTTCAGGGCTGATCTCTCGAAAGATTTTGTCTACGGGTTTGCCGATTTCCGACTCGATGAGGGCAAAAGCGATGGCATTGTCAAAGGGGGGCAGCTCATCCTGCAGTTTGGCCAGTTCCTCCAGAAACAGGGGCGAAACCAGATCGGGACGGGTGGAGAGGGCTTGGCCGATTTTGATGGCTGTCGGCCCCAATTCCGTGAGGATCTCCCGTAGCCGGGCCGCATGTTTCGGGCGATTCTTCAGTTCTACTCCCCGCCAGCGATCCCAAAACACCCAGGCCAACAAGCCCAAAAAGGGGGTGATCAACTGAAACAGGCGCCGCACCACCAGATCCCAGCGCCCTCGATATTGCTTGGCCAACTGCTCTGGGTCGTAACGCAAGCTTGGCTCAGGAACCACCCCCAGATCTGCCGGAGGGATGGAGACAGCCCCAGAACCCAAGCCATCCTGCCTCGCTGCTATTGTCACTACCGGTGTTGCGCCCATAGATGCCCCAACGGATTCCGTAACACATCTTAACTTGCTGGCTCAGCCTGGCGACCCTCGGAGACAGCCACCGGCCTGCTCGATTGGGTTTGAAAAGGCGGGACGAACCTTCGGAATAAGGATCTTCAGTCTTCTCCCTGAGGAGTTGACAGCAGCCCACCTCTGGGGATCCCCACCAAAACTAGAATGGGAAAACTGCGCTCTCTGCCTCTGTGTCTGGATCCCCCCCTCTACGGCCTGCCGAGCCGAGTGTGACCGGATTTGCAGCCCTTAAGGCGCGCCACGTGCTGTTGGCCTTCTTGGTGATCAACCTGGGGGTAGGCTTGGGAGCCATCGCCTTGGCCCAGCTGTTTCATCTCCCATCTGACGATCCTCTGCTGGCCGACTTTGTCTATTGCGCTACATTTGTCCTCACCTGTATCTGGAGCTGGCGACGGGGGCAGCAAGCCCATCTGCAGATGAGACGGCTGTGGGGCAACTGGCGGGCTGCTATTCCTTGGGGATCCCTGCTGCGGGTGGTGCCGGCTTTGGTAGTGCTCTCCATCGGCACAACTTTACTGATGATCTACGTAAACTACCCGACTCCGACCGCTAAGCGGTACGGAGCGGGC
>NZ_JANSIM010000281.1:0-778 GCF_047502655.1 Synechococcus sp. R5-12
CCTACGGGTACAGTGCGGGGCTCCTGCGATTTCTAGCTGACAGATGGGCGATCAGCCGATCCACCAACCGCGAGAGGGTTGCCTGTTCTTCTGGGCTGAGACAGCCGTAGGTTTGCTCCCGCAACTGCCAAATCAGAGGGGGTAAAACGTCTTTCAGCTCCTCCCCTGCAGGTGTGAGGTAGACCCGCCAAATCCGCCGATCCTCAGGATCTCGCTGCCGCCGGATCAGCTCCCGTTTTTCCATGCCATCCAACACCCCGGTCATGGTGCCCCCCAACTGCTGCAAGCGCTCACAAATAGTGGAAGTCGGGATCCCGTCTTCTTCCCAAAGGCAGCAGAGCACCACCCAATGGGAGATGGTCAGGCCAAAAGGCTCCAAATGAGACTGCAACTTCCGCCGCACCAATTGAGACAACAGCCGAATGCGGTAGCCCAGGGAGTTGGGGGCGAGAATGTCATGCCACCGTTCCAGGAAAGCCTGCTTTTCCGATTGAACCATCTCCCCGGTTTGACTGTTTCCCATCGGCGGCCTGGAATGCTCGGAATCTAAATCGCCCTATTTTATCTTTTACTGAGGAGAAGGAGAGAAGGAGCTTACGGTTTGCCGAGAAGGTTGTGTGATCTGCAGTACGGCCTAGCCCTTGCACAGCCAACAGACGATCTGCGGCCATTACAGTTGCAAAAGATATCCATAAAGATATCCATCAGGCCATACAACATTTTTTGGCTACCCATCAGCTAGAAATTGCAGGAGCCCCGCACTGTACCCGTAGGGTCG
>NZ_JANSIM010000282.1:0-712 GCF_047502655.1 Synechococcus sp. R5-12
GAACAGTGATGTTCAGCAGTGTTCAGCGTAAATGTATCAGTTCCACGGCTAGATGCTCAGTATGATACCCTTCACTGCGGCTGCCGTCGGTGTTGGGCCAGGAGAATCTGCTCTCGGATCCAGCCCAGCCAGGGCTCCAGCCCGTCACCCGTCTTGGCAGAAAGACAAAAAATCGGCACAGAAGGGTTGATCTCGCGGATATTGGCCTGGATCCGATCCAAATCCACCTCCAACACAGGAACCAGATCCACTTTGGTGATCAGCAGACAATCCGCCTCTCGAAACATGATTGGGTACTTGAGAGGCTTGTCTTCCCCTTCTGTGACGCTGAGCAGTGCTACCTTGGCGTGTTCCCCCACCTCAAACTCCGCCGGGCAGACCAAGTTGCCGACATTTTCCACCAGCAGCAAATCCAGTTGTTGGGGATCCAGCAGTGCTTCCAATTGCTGCAAGCCCCCGGCCACCATGGCCGCATCCAAATGACAGGCCCGCCCCGTGTTGATGGCAATCACCGGGATCCCGTAGCGACGCAACCGCTCCGCGTCCAGTTGGGTCGTCATGTCTCCCTCGATCACCGCCAGGCGCAGCGAGCCGGCAAGAGCGACCACGGTTTTCTCCAGCAAAGACGTCTTACCCGCCCCCGGCGCGCTCATGAGGTTCAGACAGGTTACTGATACATTTACGCTGAACACTGCTGAACATCACTGTTCAA
>NZ_JANSIM010000045.1:0-17617 GCF_047502655.1 Synechococcus sp. R5-12
TTCAGCAAAGTTCAGGGTTTTGGGGGTTAGAGGCATGCTCTGCAGGAGGGTTAGCGCAGGTTGAGTTGGGGCTGCAAATTAAAGGAGTGCCCCGGCACCACCACGTAGACGTCGGGGATGTTGGTGGGCTCCAGGCTTTGCAGGGCTAACCCTTCGATGTTGGAGCGCAGGGCGTTGTTGATGGTGGCTTCCAGTTGGGACAAAACCTGCGCCTCGTTGCCCTGAGCAGCCAAGCCAGGAAACTGGCTGTACACGGCGCGCGCCAAGCTGCTGGCCAAGGGGAGCTGGATCAGGGTGAGGTTGGATCCCCCCAGCTGGGGGCCCAAGGTGTTGGCCCGGCCGCGGATGCCCAAAGCTTGGAGGGCATTGGCCGTTTGGCTGACGGGGATGGTGCAAGTATCCATCTTGTAAACGGGCACTGAGGCCATGGTCAGAGCAGAAACGCTGGTCAGTTGCACCACAGTAAAGGAGGCAGTGCCGTTGTAGGCAAAGCAAAAATCGCGAAAGGCTGCGGGCACATTGGCAGCGCGGATGGGGCGCTCATCGTCAAAGCCGCCCGACTCGGCGAAGATGTTGCGGATAGCGAATCCCCCGAAGAAGGCCAGCAGGGCCACCACCAGCAGGATCGTCAGATCGGAGGAGGAGACCCCCCCGCTGGAGCTGCCGCCTCGCCCACCACCGCCATATCCCCCACCGCCAACATAGCTGGAGGTGTAGCCATAAGGAGCGGAACGGCTGTAGTCGCTGCGGTAGCCGGATTCCCCAAGGACTCCGTCCCGCTTACGCGAGCGGCCAGCAAAGGACTCCGTCCCGCTACCGCGAAAGGCAGAGGAACGAGCGGATCCGTCGTAACCTCGGCTGCCGGAGACAGAACGGCGGGGAACTAGCGCTTGCCCAGGGCGCTCACCGGCTCCTCCTGCAGCGGCTTTCTGCCCCCCCTTTTCGCTGTCAACACGAGACCCCTCGTCTCGGCCAGTCTGGGGGGAGCGGTTGGAAGGGCGAGAAGTGGCCCCTTGCGCGGACTCCCTGTAGCTATCCCGCCCATTCTCCAAGGACTCCGTCCCGCTACCGCGAACGTCCAGCCAATCTTCTGCGCCTGCAAAGGTTGAGCCCTCTTCCGGCAAAGGGGGTGGAGAACGACGACCTTGGCGCTCCCTTCCTTCACCAGAGTTTGCAACCGAGGAGATCGCGGCTTCCTCACCGGCAGAATCTGGAGCATAGCGGCTGGGATCCCGGCCAGCAGTCCGTTCCGCCGCTGCGATGGGATCCCGATCCTCAAACTCAGAAAAGCTCATGGTTTTTCAAGCGCTCCCCTCAGCTTCCAAGGCAAGACCTTTTTTCCATTCTTTCCATTCATTTCTTCTTTTCTTTCCATTCATTCCACTTCCCCAAAGGGAAGCAACGAGTGTATCCTAGCAGCTCCCAAGCCAGGACATCCGGTGACCTTCCTAGGATCCAAGCCAGCCCATACGCTTCTCCAGGAGAGGCAGCTGCGCTTTCAAGGCGCGCAAGGCTCGCCCTCGGTGGCCGATGGCCTCTTTTTGAGCTGGGCTCATCTCGGCAAAGGTTAGTCCCACTTCGGGCACCCAAAACAGCGGGTCATAGCCAAACCCTCCCTCTCCCCGCGGCTGGGTCAAGATCTCCCCCGGACATACCCCTTCCACCAGGGCATGCACTACACCTTGGGGATCTACCAGGGCGATGGCGCAGTGAAAGGTGGCTCGGCGATTTGGGATCCCTTCCATTTCCCTGAGCAACCGCTCGATGCGGGCAGCGTCGCTGGGGGCGTAGCGAGCCGAGTGGATCCCAGGGACGCCGCCAAGGGCTTCTACCGCTAGGCCGGAATCGTCGGCAATGGCCCACTCCCCCAGAGACTTGGCCACGGCTCTGGCTTTGAGAAGGGCATTTTCGGCAAAGGTGGTGCCGGTTTCTTCCACCTCAATTTCTGAGGGCATGCGGCGCAGCTCCCAAGCAGGGGCATGGGCCTGGAAAAAGGCATTGAACTCGCGCCATTTGCCGGGGCTACTGCTGGCCAAGATCAAAGGACGGGTCATGGAAGGTTCCTACGAGTGGAAATCTGAGGAGGCGGAAGGCTGTCCAAGGGCTTCCTGCCTAATGGATCTCGAGAACCATGTTGTGCAGGGCTGTGTTAATCACCAGGGTGGATCCCCATCGCTCTACCTTGCCCCCATCCCAGTGCATGTGTCCGCAGATGTAGTAGCGGGGCTGCACCTGTTCCAAAAGGGGGCGCAAGGTGGGTGTGCGACGGTGATACCACTTCCCGCCTTCATCCAAAAAGCCTCGCGGCGGAGCATGGGTCAGCAGCAGGTCAATGGGCCGGGGGGGCTGACTGTAGAGGGTGAGCAGCTCCTGCAAATGGGCGGAGGTGAGAGACCAGCTCCAGCCACAGGGGGGAGTCCAGGGCACAGCCAAAACCTGTAACCCCAGCCACTCAAAGTAGCAGGACTGGGTGATGGCCCGCCCCCAACAGCCAACCAGCGAATTCAAAACCGAAGCTGCTGGATCGTGGTTGCCAGGTAAAAAGAGCCAGGGTTTGCCCAGGCTCTCCACCGCCGCCAAGAAAGATCGCAGATGAACCACCTCTGCTTGGGCTGCCGGATGAAAGCCCTGGGTGGCCTTGCGGGAAGGTTTGCCGGCCTTGGAACAGAAATCCCCGCAGTTGATGTAAGCATCCACCTCCGGCAGATGGGCAAGGGCCTGCCGGATCAGCCGAGCGCTGCCGTGGTAGTCAGAGCCGAGCAGCAGTTTAATCCCCATGGGCCTTTGCAGCAGAAGAATCCAGGTGGGATCGCTGAAGCAGGGCGGCAACCTGCTGCCAGGAGCTGCTGTACCAAGCTTGCTGGGCTTCCAGTTCTTCGCCGAGGGATCCCGTGGGGCCAAAATCTGGGCAGGCGTACCCCAGGGAGCGTAATCCTGCCACCAACACTGCCGGAGACAGCCACCACTGCTGGGCCAAGCGCAGCAGATCCACCTGGCTGTGGGTTTGCAGGTATTGGCGGAGCTGGCGTTGCAAGCTGGCAGCGGAGGGCAGGGGCACCGCTTGCTGATGGACGGCAATCAACAGCTCGCTGCTGGGGGTGCAACAGAGCAGCCACTTGAGGTGATCCAGAGAAGGGGGCCAGCTCCACAACCAGAGTTGATCATAGCGGTGGCCGGCTTGGGGACGGTCGTAGTGGAGAGTCAGGTACCGCCGAGAAGACAAGACCAGCGAGGGGCGGCGGAAGCCGTAGAACAGGATGGTTCCCTGCGCCTGAGGCAAGAGGACAGAAAACCGGTCCACAGCTTGCCAACGCAAAGGCTGGGTGGGCTGGGGGGTGGGGCGCCAGATCAACAGAGGTGAGGGCTCTGTCCCCCTCTGGGAGCCAGTCGAGGGCTTGGAGTTGGGCATGGGAGGAGTGGCATCCAGAGAGGCGGGGGAGATGGGAGACTTGCTCCCATCAGGGGTGCGGGGCGCTGTTTTCTCGAGAGGGGGTTTGCCGGCAGTGGCAGCCTCTTGGGCAGGTCGAATCCCGACAATTTCCAGCTCCAGTTGGGTTTCTCCCTGCCATGTTTTGGCCTTGAGCGTGTAGGCTACATCAACTCGCTCTGGCAGCGGATAGATTTCCGCTCCCCGCCAACAGATGGCCCAAAGAGGGCGCTGGGGCTTCGCGTTTGTGATCCCCACTGCTGACCCGTTCGCCAAAGTGTTGCCCAAAGCGTTGCCCAGCGATAACCCATCAGTGTCGTAACTGGAGGTTTTGACAGCTGAGTCGCTCCTGCCCGGACAAGAGGACTCCGTCCGAGTAGCACGTAACCCATAGGAGCGTTGCGTAGGGAGAGCAGGATCCCGGAGCAGCAGCTTCAGGTGGCCGGGAACTGGGCCAAATCGCTGCTGTTGCAGAACCTGCAGGTTGCGGCTGCAGAAGACCGGCTCAGGATTGCCGATGCCACAGGGCTGCAGATGCTGGAGCTCTCGATAGAGGTCAAGGGTGAGATCTGACAGCGACACTTCGGCATCGATTTGCACCAGCGGCTGGATCTGCTCCGGCTGCAACTGCTGTTGGGCAAACTGCCGCAATCGTTCTTCAAAAAAAGGCCAGTCTTCTGCTCTCAGGCTAAATCCCCCAGCAGCGGGGTGGCCGCCGTGCTTGGTGAACAGATCCTTGCAAAACTCCAACGCTTGAAACACGTCAAACTCGGGGATCCCCTGCCGCGCCGAGCCACTGATCTCCCCTTGCCGCGACTGGCTGCCGATGAACACCGGACAGCCGAAACGCTCCGCCAAGCGCGAGGCCACAATGCCGATCACCCCTTTATGCCATTTCTGCTGAGGGGATCCCAAAATTGTTAACACCCGCTCCTGTTGCAGATCTCGGCCTTGCTGGGCAATTTGCTCGAGGGCTTCTGCCTCGATGCGCCCGCACATCTGCTGCCGCACCTGGTTGAGCCGTTCGCAGCGGCGGGCCAGTTTCTCTGCTTGCAGGGGATCGTCGGTGGTCAGCAACTGGATCCCCATTCTCGCCCGGCCAATTCGCCCAACGGCGTTGATGCGGGGCCCCAGGCCAAACCCAATCCACTCAGGCCGCAGCCCCTCCAGGGATCCCTGCATGCCCATCACCTGCAGAAGGGCGCGGATCCCTGCCACCTGGGAGGTGGGCAAGAGGTGCAGCCCCTGCTGCACCCAAAGGCGGTTAACCCCCGTCAGCGGCGCCAGATCGGCAATGGTGCCCACGGTAAACAGTTCCAGGGCCACCCGCTGCAGATGGCCATCACCACGGCGCTCGGCCAGCGCCTGGGCCAGGAGGTAGGCAACCCCCACGCCGGCCATCCCCCGATAGGGGGAAGAGAGCGGGAGCTGCTTGGGATTGAGGATGGCATCGGCAGGGGGCAACTGGGGCGGCAAGTCGTGGTGATCCGTCACGATTACCGTCAAGCCCAGAGCTTTGGCCAGTTGGATGGGCTCGTGGGCGGAGATGCCGTTGTCCACCGTGAGAATGAGGCGCACTCCCTCGCGGTGCAGCTCTTGTACCATGCGGCTGTTGAGGCCATAGCCCTCCGTCATGCGGCTGGGGATGCGGTAATGCACTGGAGCGTCCTGCAAAGCCCGCAGCAGCAGGGCCGTGCTGGTCATGCCGTCGGCATCGTAGTCGCCGCAAATGGCGATGGGCTCTTGTCGGCGAATCGCCCCGTCCAGCAAGTCCACCGCCAGGGGCAAATCGGCAAAATCCTGACTGGGTGGAGGCAGGTGGGCGGGATCCGGCTGCAGGTACTGCTGCACGGCAGCAGGGCTGGAGAGCCCGCGATTGAGTAAGATCTGAGCCAATATGGGCGAGATCCCCACTGCCTCGGCCAAGCTCTGGGCAGCCAACTTGTCCACAGGATGAAACAGCCAGCGTTGAGCAGGGATCCCGGCCATAGGGAAGGGTGGGGCTTGGATGGGGATAGAGGGTAGGCAGTGCTACAGTTGGCCTATAGGGTATCCTTTTGACGTTAGCTCAAAACGCTCCTCTGAATCTTTCCTGCCGCCGATGTATTCTCTGCTGCTTACCTATGGTCTTAACCCGCTGACAGGCTTAAAGCTGCTGGTCAAGTCCTCTGAGCAGACCTCTCTGTGGACACTGGCCCAGCAGCTTTGGGGCCGCCCCGGATCTCGGCGACGCAGGCCGCGCCTACAAATCTCGTTAGGCCGCTTGGTGCCAGAGCAAACCGAGCACTTGTCCAAGTTGGAAGTGCTGCTGCGTCTGCGGTTTTTCATTGCCCTCGAAGCGGAAACTCCAGAGAGTGCTGCCCACCACTGTCGCGAACGGTTCTTGCTTCCTTCCGGCCAGGGATCTGCCATTCAGCTTGCCCGCTACACAGAGGGCTCGCAGCAGTACAAGACGGAGATCATCCGCTTTGCCCTGGGGGGATCCCGCACCCTTGTGGCGAGGACTCCATCCCGCCGCCGTCGCCTCTGAAACAAACTCCCCGACAAGCCATAGCGATAGAGTCTTGCCAGCCTATCTATACTGGAGATGCACTAGATCTGTGTTTCTCCCGTGAACCCAACTGGGCTGCATCTTTGCGGTGGCAGTGCGGAGCATTCTATCGGTGGTGGGCGGCATCTGCAAGCCCATCCCTGGCACAGCCTTGCCCAAACTTCGGCTTACGCTAGCTTTGAGTTGTCCTTCCCGCAAGGGGGTGAACTGCGAGCTCTGGCACTGTGGGGGATCCCCGCAGGCCCAGGCAAAGACTCCATCCCGGATGCAGAGGTTTGAGTTGCCGCCAATCCCGCCAGAGGAGATGGATCCCATGTGCAACGCCCGTAAGGACTACGGCTGGCCAAAGTGCTCCGCACTCCTGTTGCCAGCGCAACCGGCCCTCTTTGCCGGATCCCTGGCGGCCTTTGCCCTTGTGCTCCACGCCGTTAATGGGAATGTCCTGCCGGCTGCTTTGGCCCTGACCCGTTACCAAGTGCATGTACTGGCGGATGGGGCGGCGGAGTTGGCTCAGGTGCGCACCCAGGTGCCGGATGCCTATTTTGTGCAAGGGGATGGGCAGGTTTTCATTTTGGCGGGGACATTCATCAACCGTAGCCATGCTCAACGCCGTCAGGCCGACTTGGAACGGCTGGGGTTATCGGTGCGGGTGGTGAGCCGCCAAGAGACGGATCCCCCTCTGCCCCCTGCTTTTCCTGCCCAAGCAGCACCCAGCCGCCCTGCTGCCAGCTCAAAAGCCTCTGTGCCGCCGACGCCAACCGCTCCGCCCTTGGATCCCCAGCGTCCCTTTGCCACCCACGTGCCCAATCCCACCGGTGATCCCCGTTTGGAAGAACGGGTGCGCCGCTTCTTTCCAGGAGCCACTGTGGTGCAGTACCGCGGCCAGGTTGCTTTGCAAACGGGAACCTTCTCCCGCCTGTCGTTGGCCCAGGATCAAGCCCGCTGGCTAACCGCTCAGGGGTTGCCGGCAGTGGCAGTGTCGCTGGTAGGAGAAAATGCTGGCCAGGATCCCATCTCCAATCCCGCCCAAGGGGAACGCTATTGGGTGTTGGTGGCGGATCCCACCGGGGAGAAATGGCCTGCGCTAAAACAACTCCTAGAGGGATCCCTGCCCTTGATCTACGATGACCTGCGGGTGGTGCGCACAGGTGGGTTTGCCGACCCTGCTGCTGCCGCCGAGCAGGTGCGTTACTTGGCCGGCCAAGGCTACGAAGCGGGGATCTTCCCCGCCGATCTGCGCCGCTCTCAGCCTCTTTTGCAAGCGGATCCCGTCTCCTCCTCGCCTGCCCAGGCTGTTCCTCCTGGGGAAGAAGGTGGCAGCGGATTTTGGGTGGTGGTGCCGGCTGGGGAAGAGGCCCTACCCAAGCTGCAACAGTTTGCCCCTGATGCCTTCCTGCGGGGCTCAGTGATTCAGGTGGGCACCTACCGGCAACGGGCCAACGCCGAACAGGCGCGGCGCTCTCTGGCCGAAGCAGGGTTCGATGCCCGCATCCTGCCCGTGGAGTAGCCGAGAGCCACTTCCGCCATAAACGCTCTCCTCCTTCCCTGCCGTTGGGGATCCCCATTCGGCCCAAATGGCGACTTGGGTGAGTTTCTGCTTTTGACATACTCCCCACCCTACTGGCTTGTCAAAGCCTACAGCCCGCTTGGGCGAATAGAGCGGTTGACTACCCTGCCACTGCCCTGAGCCTACCGTAAAGCCCTCCTCAAGGACGGAGCGTTTGGGCAACTGGGCGAGGCTGGTAAGAAGGATAGGCCAGCCGTTGCACCACCTGTTTGCAATACACCACCTGTTTCAATAGCAGTGCGGAGCATTTTTCCTAGAGGGCTTGCTTAGCCTGCTGCAGCGTCTGCTCAAACACCTCCAGCGGCTGCGCACCGGAGAAGGCAATGCCGTTCAAGATGAAATGGGGAGTGCCACCGATGCCCAGTTGAGAGGCCAAGTCAATATCTCGCTGAATGGCGCGTTCTGCCGCCCGACTGCGCCGATCCCGATTGAATTTTTCTATATTCAGGCCCAGCTTCTCAGCAGTGGCCACATAAAACCCATCCCCAAGCTGAGATTGGTTGGCAAACAGCTCGTCGTGAAACTCCCAGAACTTACCTTGACGTTGGGCGGCCCAAGCAGCCCGGGCAGCCGACATCGCTTCTGGGTGGATGCTGGTCAGGGGCAGGTGCTTGTACACCAAGGTCACCTCATCCCCGTGGTCGGCCATGAACTGCTTGAGGGTGCTGTGGGCGCGGGCGCAGAAGGGGCATTGAAAGTCAGAGAACTCCACCAACACTAACCGCAGAGCGTCGGATCCCAGTCGAGGGGAATCTCCGATGACGGCGCGTGGGTTCTCCCGCAGTTGACGGCCAAATTCTTCCGCCAGCCGCTGCTGTTGTTGCTGCTGCTCCTGGTACTGTCGCTGCTGGTATTCCTGTACGGCCTCCAGAATCACCTGGGGGTTCTTTCGAATGATCTGCAGCACCTGCTCTTCCAAATCTGCCGGGGCAGCCGCCGCCGCTGGTAGGAAAACCGGAGCTCCACTTCCCACTCCCAGCAGAACCATCAGCCCGAACAAAAGTCCAGCCCGGGCCAAGCTCCGCCCCCAAGCGCGAAAAATCCTCACCAGCCTATGCATCCCAACCCCCCTCTCAAACATGCCTAGAGCCGTCGCAACTCACCCAGCCTACCGTCAGATCCCAACAGTGTCTATCACTCGTTCGGGGGGGTTAGGAATTGGTGACCTGCAGAAGCTGCTCCTTGATCCGCTGCAACTGGCTGGCCCAGCGGGGATCCGGCTCAGAGGCTGCCTCACTTTCGGCGACGACGGTGGAGCGCCCACCCTTATTGCCGCGCTGGCGTTGCTTTTTGCTGGGGGCAGGGTTCTCTGCCGACTCTTTAGAGCCCTTGGCCTCAGAATCTCTGGACGCTCTGGAATCTTTGGAACCTCTGGACTCTTTGGATGAAGGCTCAGAGGATGAAGGCTCAGAGGTCGCTGTTTTGGATTCGCCTTCTTCCCCTCGGTCGCGCGGCTGGGCGAGCTCAATGCGCAAGTTGACATCCCCAAAGCTGTGGCCGTTGAACTTTTCGATGTACTGCTGCGCCTGCTCTTCGGTGTTCACCGTTACAAAGCCGAAGCCGCGGCATTTGCCTGTCTTCCGATCCCGGATCACCTTGGTGGAAATGACCTCACCGGCAGAGCGAAAGAGCTTCTCCAGTGCCTGACGATCCACCTCTTCCGGCAGATTTCCAACATACAGACGCACAGGCATGATCCAGCGAAGCTCCTAATCGAAATAACAAAAGGCCAAAATGCAAAGCGCTACATCTAGGGCGCTCAAGCCCATAACATCAAACCCGGAACCCGGTAGTCCATTGTCACACCATGGCGCGCCGCAAAGCGCAACCCTTGGCAATCACGAAGCTATTTTTTAATTTACCTCAACCTGGAGCCGCGAAGACGAGGAGAACGGTTTTTGTGAACGACTGCTTTGTACAGCCGGTTTGTACAGCCGGCTTTTGCAGCTAAGCTAAGCCGGTGTTGTTCAGGCGATCCCGATGTTGAAAAGGTCGGGCCTGGGGGCCCGTGTAGTCGGCTACAAGATGTCCTTGCCCTCGCAGTTGGTAGCGGTAGGTCACCAAGCCTTCTAAGCCCACCGGCCCGCGCGGCGGCAGTTTTTGGGTGCTGATGCCCACCTCCGCCCCGAAGCCATAGCGAAACCCGTCGGCAAAGCGGGTGGAAGCATTGTGAAAGACCCCTGCCGCATCCACTTCATCCAGAAATCGCCGGGCAGCAGCGGCATCCTCGGTTACAATCGCTTCGGTATGGCGGGATCCGTACTGCTGGATGTGGGCAATGGCCTCGTCAAGGGAGTCAACCATCTTGATCGCGAGGATCAAGTCGGCATACTCGGTGCTCCAGTCGGCTTCGCTGGCCGGCATCAGATCCGGCACCAGCTCGCGGCAGAGGGGATCCCCCCGCAATTCCACCCCCTTTTCCCGCAGGGCCTTGACCGCCAGAGGCAAAAAGTGGGGGGCTATGGCCTCGTGAACCAGCAGAGTCTCGATGGCATTGCAGGCAGCGGGGTACTGGGTTTTGCTGTCCACCGTCAGCTTGATCGCCATGTCCACATCCGCTGCCCGATCCACGTACAGGTGACACAGGCCATCGGCATGGCCCAATACCGGGATGCGGGTATTCTCCAGGATGTAGCGGACAAAGCTGCTGGAGCCGCGGGGGATGATCAGGTCTACCAGCCCCTCCAGTTGCAGTAGGGCCTTGACCTCGGCGCGGCTGGTGAGCAACTGCAGGGATCCCTGGGGAAACTCTGGGATCTGCTGCAGGCCCGCCTGGATGGCCGCCATCAAGGCTTGACAGGAGAGCAAAGCTTCGGATCCCCCCTTGAGCAAGACGCTATTGCCGGTTTTCACCGCCAGGGCAGCAATTTGCACCAGAGCATCGGGCCGCGACTCGAAGATCACCCCCAGCACCCCCAAAGGGTAGGTGCGCCGTTCCAAAATTAGCCCCTCGTCCAGTTCCCGGATCAGCAAAGCTCGGCCCACCGGATCCCCCAGCCGGATCACCTGCCGCACTCCGGCCACCATATCTGCCAGTTTGTGGGCATCCAGCTTCAGGCGGGCATAGGCAGATGCCGACAACTCCCCGGCTTTCACCATCTCCGCCGCCCGCTCCAAATCCGCCCGGTTGGCGGCCAAGATAGACTCTTGGTGCTCCAACAAGGCAGTGGCCATGGCCTCTAGAGCGGCATTCTTAATGGCAGTGGGCAAGGTGGCCGTGTGTTGGGCAGCAGCGCGAGCCAACTGCACTTGGGACAGCAGCGGGCGGTCTGAAGCAGAGGCAAGCGAGCTGGGGCAATCGGTGGCGAGGGACATAGAGTCAAACAGGGGCAAAGGTGCCCATTGATATGAAGAAGAGCTGTGAGGATAAGTTGTGTTGAACTGTGATCCCAGGAGCACCCCCAGAAGGGATCCCTATGCTAGGTTGGGCACAGTCGCTTGGGGGTATCTGTAGCCTACCAAAGTCTGGATCCCACTTGCTGCAGCAGGGGAGCCTTTCCTTGCTCTCGATGCTTCTAAGCTGAAGTTTGGATAGGGGAGGACCCTTGCTCGAAACCCAGTTCCCTGACGATTAGAGATCCACCTCGTCAACCTTGACTTTTAGCGCCTTCCAGGAGAGCCAATGAGAAAGCGTGGGTTTGTGGTTAGTGCAACGGCTGCGGTGATGACAGCGGTGTCGCTGGTCGGCGTGCAGCTATCTATGCCGGGTTGGGCGGGGTTTCGCCGGGATCCCAAAGAGGTGGTGGACGAGGTTTGGCAAATTGTCAATCGGGAATATGTGGATCCGTCTTTTAATTCCCTGGATTGGGAAGCGGTGCGGCGGGATCTGCTCAGCCGAGAGTATGCCACCCGAGAAGATGCCTACGCGGCCATCCGGGAAGCCCTGAAGAAACTGAACGATCCCTACACCCGCTTTCTGGATCCGGATCAGTTTGCCAGCATGCAAATCGATACATCCGGTGAGCTGACCGGGGTGGGGATCACGCTGGGCATGGATCAGGAGACAAACGAGCTGGTGGTGATCTCCCCCATTGAAGGGTCTCCTGCCGACCGGGCTGGGATCAAATCCAAAGACGTGATCGTGCGCATCGACGACAAGTCCACCGAAGGCATGGACACCAACGCTGCAGTCAACCTCATTCGAGGCGAGCCGGGTACGCGGGTGCGGCTGACCATTCGCCGCGATGGGGAAGGGCTAAAGGTGTTCGATTTGGTGCGGGAAAGAATTGAGCTGGCCACCGTGCGCTACGAGGTTCACGAGGAAAACGGCCTGCCCATTGGCTATATCCGGATTACCCAGTTTTCCGGCAACGCCGCCGAGAAGATGCGCCAAGCCATTCGCGAGCTGGAAAAACAAGGGGTAGCCGCCTACGTTCTGGATTTGCGCGCCAACCCAGGGGGCCTGCTCTACTCCAGCGCCGAGATTGCCCGCATGTGGATTAACCGGGGCAGCATTGTCTCGACGGTGAACCGCCAAGGGGAGCAGGATCGCCTGACGGCCAACAACACGGCCCTTACCGATAAACCTTTGGCCGTTTTGGTGGATGGTGGCTCGGCCAGCGCCAGCGAGATTCTGTCGGGGGCTCTGCAGGATAACCGTCGCGCCGTGATCGTCGGCACGCAAACTTTCGGCAAGGGCCTGGTGCAGTCGGTGCATCCCCTGTCCGATGGATCTGGGCTGGCGGTAACCATTGCCCGTTATCGCACTCCCAACGGTAACGACATCGACCACAAGGGCATTACCCCCGACATTTTGGTGGAATTGTCCGAGGAAGATCTGAAGCGGCTCAGCCAGAACCGAGAGCTGGTGGCCACCCCAGCCGACCCACAGTACGCTGCTGCCATCCAGGCTCTGCAGGCTCAGATCTCTGCCCGTCGGCAACAGGCCCAGGAGGTCATTCGTTCCTCTTCACGTTAGCCGGTGTTGGGGGCGGTTTTGATGGGTCTCAGATCTGGCACTCCTGAGACTGGGGTTAAGCCGAGGCCCAAGCTATTTAAGACTATTAAGACTCTTCTCATTCGAGTTATTCGAGGAGTGTTGACCAGCGCCGGGCTGGGGATGCTTTTATTGTTTCTGTAGGTGGCGCGTAGCACAATGGCGGGGTCGAAGATCGCGGGATCCATGAATTTGGTCGGACGGGATCTGCTCAAGCTCAGCGACCTAACCCCGGCGGAGCTGTCGGCCCTGCTAGCCCAGGCGGCTGAGTTAAAGCGGGATCCCTATCGGGTGGAGCTGCGGGGTCGGGTGTTGGGGCTGTTGTTTCAGAAAGCTTCTACCCGCACCCGCGCCAGTTTTACTGCAGCCATGGCCCAGTGCGGAGGCAGCACCCTGGATCTGGTGCCGACGGTGATGCAGGTGAGCCGCGGCGAGCCCCTGCAGGACACGGCCCGCGTCCTCTCCCGCTACCTGGATGTGATCGCCATTCGCACCTACGACCAGAAGGAGCTGGAAACCTTTGCCGAGTATGCCGATGTTCCGGTGATCAACGCCCTCACCGATCAGTTTCACCCCTGTCAGGTGTTGGCCGATCTGCTCACCATTCAGGAGAACTTTGGCCAACTGGCGGGCCTGACCCTGGCCTATTGCGGCGATGGCAATAACGTTGCCCACTCCCTGCTGTTGGGTTGTGCCATGAGCGGGATCCACATCCGCGTCGCCACCCCCCCCGGTTACGAGCCGGATGCGGCAGTGGTGGAGCAAGCCCGCACTCTGGCCCAGGGATCCCAGGTGTTGGTGCTGCAGGATCCCCAGGAAGCCGTCTCTGGAGCTCAGGTGGTCTATACCGACGTGTGGGCCAGCATGGGTCAAGAAGCTGAGGCCGAGGCCCGCAAGGCCACCTTTCTGCCCTACCAGGTCAATGCCGAGCTGCTGCAACGGGCGGATCCGCAAGCCATTGTGCTGCACTGCCTGCCGGCCCACCGGGAAGAGGAAATCACCACTGAAGTACTGGAGGGATCCCAGTCCCGCGTGTGGGATCAGGCGGAAAATCGCCTACATGTGCAAAAGGCACTCCTGATTCAGGTGCTGGGCGCAGGATGACCCCTCACCCCCAGGCTAGAGAGCGGGTTAGCAAATGAGCTTACCGGAAAACTGGGTCTATGGTCATTTCGATTTAAACCAGGACACTACACCCACACCCCAAACGTTGGTCGCGTCGGCGTTGCAGAGCAATAGCGTTGCGGAGCGATAATGCAGAGGGCTAGAAGGTTTTTCAAGGACTCCGTCCCGCTGGCGCGACCAGTAGCCTAGGCGTCTCACCCTAACCTGAAATGACTATATTTGACAAAACTGGCCCAAATCCTAAGCTGGCTACCGATTACTGCTGGGGCGGCGGGCGGCAATTGCCAGGCTGACATTGGGCACCCGCTGCAGAGTATCCATCACCTCCACCACCTTGCCGTGGGAGAGGGCCAAATCAGCGTTGATCACCACCAAGCGCCGCCCTTCAGCCGGCTTCTCGGCCAGGATGCGTTCCACTGCTGGGATCAGAGCAGAGATATCGGCAATCTTCTCCTGATTGACAGCAATCTGTCCTTCCGCCGTCAGGCTCACCGTTACATCCGGCTGCAGACGAACTTCGGCTGTGGTCGCGTCCGGCAGGTTCACATCCAGAGCCTCGGAGCGGGTGAGCACCAAGCTGGCGATCACGAAAAACACCAAGATCGAAAAAATGACATCGATCAAAGGCACGATGTTGATCTCGCCGGATCTAAAGTTTTCTTCCGGGATTCGCATAGGCTACGAGGGCTCAAGCGACGAGTAAGGGGGAAGGGTAGAGCTGCCGCTGGGGCTGGGCTTTGTGTAGGGGTACTGAGAAAGCTGCTGGGCCTGCATCTCTTGCCGCTGCCGATGCAGCAGCTCCAGCATGCCGCCGTACTCTTGGATCTTAGAGAGTTGCCGCAGGTACAAAGAGCGGAAGACGTTGGAAATCAACAGGGTGGGAATAGCCACAATCAGTCCAAAGGCCGTCGAGTACAAGGCTTCGGCGATCCCCCGACCTACCCCCTGGGTATCGGTGCCGCCGATATCCCCCAGTTGAATGGAGCTGAGGATCTGGATGATGCCGGTGACGGTGCCCAACAAGCCCAAGAAGGGGGCAACGGTGATTACGGTGTCGAAGACAGTGTTGAAGCGCTTCAGCAGAGGCACTTCTGCCGCCAGGGCCGTTTCCAGAGCCAGCTTAAAATCTTCCGGGCTGGCCTCGTTCAGCTCCAACCCGGCCAAAAAGATGCGGGCAATCGGCAAATCGGCATTTTGCTCCAGCAAATACTGGGCAGCGCGTGGGTTGCGGCGGTACTGGCTCAGGGCCTGCCGCACCACCTCCTCCTGCCGATGGGTGATCTTCCACCAAAACAGCACCCGCTCAATGCAACAGGCCACTGAGAAGACCGAGAACGTCAACAGGGGGATGGAGTAATACCAACCCTGGATCATGAGCTGCAAGACTCTATCCATCGATCCTGATTCCCCCCTCCAAGCGGCAATTTACGCTCATCTTGTCATAGCACTTTCTCGGCAGGGCTGGGATCCCTTCTTGCGCGGCGAAGGTTGCACCTTTTGGCAATTTTGCCCCCATGCCGGATCTCATCTCGTCAATTGTCAATCCAGAGGGCATACTGGTTGCAACAATTTTGGATCCCGAGGGCGTGAATTATGAAATTCAGACGCTGGTTGGGTCTTTGCTGCGCCGGCTTGATGGCCTTGCTGTTGACGGCTTGCGGCAAGGGATCCGCCCCCTACGACAGCATCGTGGTCAACTTTGTGAACACAGCCACCCCCAGTCAGATTGCCGCTATCGCTAAAGAGTATCACTTGACGCTCCGCCCCAGCAGCGACAGCGCTTTTGCCCGCCAAGAAGCGATCTACCTGTTTGACGTGGATGCCAACCACCTGGGATCCACGCGGCGGCTGGTTAAGCGGCTCACCGACGAAGCCTTGATCGAGTATGCTCACCCCAACTATCAATTCCAGGCGGCTTTCGTGCCCAACGACCGCCTCTATCCCCAGCAATGGAACCTCAGGGCCATCCGCATGCCGGAAGCCTGGGACATCTCCCAAGGGGAAGGGGTGACGGTAGCCGTGGTGGACACAGGAGTAACCCGAGTTCCCGACCTGGCCCAAACCCAATTTGTTAAGGGCTACGACTTTGTGGATGACGATGAGGATCCGGAAGACCTCAACGGCCACGGCACCCATGTGGCGGGAACCATCGCCCAATCCACCAACAATGTCTTGGGTGTAGCCGGCATTGCCTTCAAGGCCAAGATCATGCCGGTACGGGTGTTGGATGCCAATGGCTTTGGATCCCTGTCGGATGTGGTGGAAGGGATCCGCTATGCTGCCGACCACGGGGCTACGATCATCAACCTCAGCCTGGGTAGCCGCGCTTCTGCCCAACTGATGGAAGAGGCAGTGGCCTATGCCCATAGCAAAGGGGTGACGGTGATCGCAGCCGCCGGCAACGAAAACTCCAACCAGGTGAGCTACCCGGCCCGCTACCCGCATGTGATCGCCGTCTCGGCCACGGGGCCCAACGGGGAGAAAGCCCCCTACTCCAACTATGGGGTGGGGGTGGACATCTCTGCTCCCGGCGGAGCCAAAACGCCTGATCACCCCGAGTACGGCATCCTGCAGCAAACCATCAATCGTCGTAACCCCAACGAGCCGGTCTTTGCCTACTTCCAAGGCACCAGCATGGCCACTCCCCACGTAGCCGGTGTGGCAGCTCTGATCCAGGCTCAGGGCATCAAAGACCCGGACAAGGTGGAGGAAGTGCTGAAAATGTCGGCTACCCCGGTGCCCGGCGACAAACAGAACTTCTACGGGGCCGGTCGTTTGGATGCAGCCAAGGCGCTGGCCAGGGCCACAGGGCAACAGGAGGAAAACCCCTTGGTGCTCTGGTTGAAGGACTTCCTGCAGTACCTGAACAACAATGGCTACCTCAACCCACGCTTCTGGTTCGATGGTGGCCCGATTGCTCTGGTGCCGAAGCTGCTGATGGTGGTGGGCGGCTACATTATCCTGGTGCTGATCCGCTGGTGGCTGGCTCCCAAGCGGCTGCTGCAGACGGTGCCTTTGCTGGCTGGGATGCTTTTGGGCAGTGCCGGTCTTTTCCCCTTGCAGGGGTTGGCGATTGTCGGTGGCCCCCGTTGGCCCTTCCAATTGGCGGGTAGCTCCCTGCCGGAGTTGGGCACCGCCTTTGCCCAGACCAATGCCTTGAACCCCCTATTTGCCAGCGTGTTGATCCCAGGCCTGTTGATGTTGCTGCTCCTGGGCCATCGGCGCTGGCGCTGGGCGGTGATCGGCCTGTGCATCGGCATGGCCTCGCATCTGCTCTTGTCCGGATCCCTGTTTTATGAGGGGGTGCTATGGCTTGGATCCTCTGCTTGGTTGGGTCGCTCCTTCTTGCTCTTCAATGGCTTGCTCTGCCTGGGCCTGGCCTACTTGGGAGCGCAAGCGGCTACGGAATCTCAATCCACGGCAACTGGGCTGGCGCTGAGGCAGTGATGCAAGAGTACAGCGGTACCATCCAGTTCCTGGATATCGAAGGGGGAGTGTGGGTGCTGACGCTGCCTTCCGGCGAGCACTATGCCCTTTTCCGTGCCCCCAAAGAGCTCTTGCAAGAGGGACTAGAGGTCACCATCCAGGGACAGATCAGAGAAGACATGGTGACGGTGGCTCAGGTAGGGCCGGTTTTAGAAGTCAAGAGCTTCCAGCGGCAGCCCTAGCTTGGCTTGCGGCTCCGGCCATACCAATCGGGGATCCCCAAGCGGGGATCCCTGCTTTTCGATGTCAGAATGCTTTTACAGTCGCTTCAAACAAGATTGAGACACCTCGCTGCCGACCCTCACCCCTAGCTTCTCTTTAGTTAGGAGAGAAGGAAAGTTAGGAAGCAATGCAACGAAAATATTTCATTTCCGTTTAAAAAGAATCTCGTTTCCACGGCTGAGCATTCACGAAGCTCAAAAAACGTAGGTAGGCAGCTGTATCCCGTGACCGCTTAATACTTGCATAGTCATAAGTCTGTAGCGTAAACTACCCGGCTCCGACCGCTAAGCGGTACGGAGCGGG
>NZ_JANSIM010000046.1:0-9025 GCF_047502655.1 Synechococcus sp. R5-12
TGAACAGTGATGTTCAGCAGTGTTCAGCGTAAATGTATCAGCAATTGGTAAGCTAGGGATCCCAATCCCTGAGGTCTTGCCCCTGTGACAGATCCCAATGCCATTCGGATCACCTTTTTGGGCACCAGCTCCGGCATGCCCACCCGCCAGCGCAATGTCTCTGGGGTGGCGGTGCAGTTTCCCCAGCGGTCGGAATGGTGGCTGTTCGATTGTGGCGAGGGCACCCAGCACCAGTTGCTGCGCCTAGACGAGCTGCGCCCCAGCCAGTTGCGCCGCATTTTCATCACCCACATGCACGGGGATCACATCTACGGCCTGCCGGGGCTGTTGGCCTCCTGTGGCTTGGGCAGCACCCCTGAGCACATCGATATCTACGGCCCGCCGGGCCTGGAAGAGTACCTGAAGGCCGTGTTGCGCTACAGCGAGACGCGCATCCCCTACGGCTTCCGCGTTCACACCGTCGAAACCGGTCTCATCCTGCAAGAGCCGGAATACTCCGTCTTCTGCGCGCCCTTGGATCACCGGGTGCCCGCCTTCGGCTACCGCGTGGTGGAACAGGATCGGCCAGGCAGCTTCAATGCAGCCAAAGCCCAAGCCGATGGGATCCCCTTTGGCCCTCTGTATGGGCAGCTCAAGGCCGGCCAATCCATCATCTGGCAGGGCCGCTGCTTTCACGGACGGGATTATGTCGGGGATCCCATTCCGGGCCGCAAATTCTCCTACTGCACCGACACGATTTTCTGCCGCAATGCTGTTGATCTCTCCCGGGCTGCGGATCTGGTCATCCACGAGGCTACCTACGCTCAGGCTGACTTGGAGCTGGCCCGCCGCTCTAAGCATTCCACCGCCGCCATGGCCGCCCAAGTGGCCGCCGAAGCCAAGGCCCAAGCTTTGATCCTCACCCACTTCAGCCCCCGCTACACCCCAGAAGCCCCCATTACCTTGGAAGACCTGCTGGCAGAAGCTCAGGCCATTTTTCCCAATACCCTGCTGGCCCGCGATCGGCTGACCTACGAGATCCCCCGTCGCAGCCCGTCCCCTCTGCCGGTGGGTGTGGGCTTGCCTCGCTAGAATGGTAGAACTGACAGTCTCAACCGGCAATGACGGATCCCAGACCTTACCCCGAACGTCCCCAATTTCCAGAGCGGCCCAAAACCGAACAACTGGATCAAAGTGCTGGCGAGTGGCGAACCTTCAGCGCTTTGCCCCCTGCCACTTCTCTGCCCCCGGTTCAAGCCGAGCGGCCAGCCCCGCAAACGGCTGCTGAGGGAGAACCCCTGCCAAAATTGGCTCCCTGGAGCAAACGAATTGGGGCTTTTGCCCTCGACTTTGGGCTGGGGCTGGGGATCTCCTACCTAGCCCAAGGCTTGGCTGCTCTGGTAGGGGCCAATGCAGGCGCCGTGGACATGACCGGCTATCTCGCCTTCTTCGCCACCTGGCTGGTGAACCGCGGCTATTTCCAATCCCGTCCTGAGGGCCAAAGCCTCGGCAAATGGCTGCTGAACATCAAAACCCTGGATCCCGAAACCGAAGCCTCGCCGCACCTGGTTCGCTCTCTGGCTCGAGAGGGGGTGCTCTCCCTCTTTGTGCTTACAGAGGCCCTGCTGGTGCCTCTGGCTGCGGATGGGCTGTTTGCCGTCTTCGACAAGGAAAAACGCCAAACCATTCACGACCGGGCTGGACGCACCCTGGTCGTGGAAGCGGAGCGGGGCTATCACCTGGATGAAAAAGTCCTGCAGTTTTTGCAGGACATCCTAGAGGGGGACGCTGCTGACGACGTCAAATCGGCTGCTCGCGACCTGCTGCGCCAAGCCCAGCGCAATGACACCGTGCGGGATCTGTCCAAGCAGTTGCAGCGCCTGAGCAAAGATGTGGATCGCAACGCCCGTAGCCTACGGCAACAAACGGGCAAGCAAGTGAAAACTTGGGTTGATTCCGTCAAGGAAAAGTTGGATAATTGGTGATCGCGCTTATCGAGGTAAACCCCCATCTCCAGCCTCAGGATCTGGGATTGCAGTTTCCTCATTGCCGTTTACCTTCGTCTTGGGATCCGTCATGGCCAAAGCAAAGGGTGCCCGCATCATCATTACTCTGGAGTGTACGGAGTGCCGCACCAACGTCAACAAGCGCTCTCCAGGCGTGAACCGCTACACCACCACCAAAAACCGCCGCAACACAACAGCCCGCTTAGAGCTGAAGAAATTCTGCCCCCACTGCAACCGCCACACCGTCCACAAAGAGATTAAGTAGTTCAAGCCGTTTCGCCGTTCTCCTACTCTATGGTTTACGCTCGCCGCCGCCTGTCTCCCATTAAGCCGGGAGAGCCCATTAGGTACACCGATGTGGAGCTGCTCAAGAAATTTGTTACCGAGCGAGGCAAGATCTTGCCCCGCCGCATCACCGGCCTGACCGCCAAACAGCAGCGGGAGCTCACTGCCGCGATCAAACGAGCGCGCATCATGGGTCTTCTTTACTTTGTCAACAAAGAGGGATAGCTTTCTCCGGATCCCGATGGGCCTGCAGCTTTCGCCGGAACTCCAAGCCCGCCTATCCCCACCCCTCGATATCGGTGGGGTGAAGGTTTTGAGTCGCGTCTTTCAGGCGCCACTGTCAGGGGTAACCGACCAGGTCTTTCGAGGGCTGGTACGCCGTTTTGCCCCCCACAGCTTGGTCTACACGGAAATGGTCAGTGCGACCGGCTTGCACTATGCCCGCCAGTTGCCCCGCATCATGGAGGTCGGCGAGGGGGAGCAGCCCATCGGCATCCAATTGTTTGATTGTCGGCCCGACTTTCTGGCGGAAGCGGCCCGCATGGCGGTGGACGAAGGGGCGACCTTGGTGGACATCAACATGGGCTGCCCGGTGAACAAGATTACCAAAAACGGCGGCGGCTCTTCTCTGCTTCGCGATCCCGACACGGCAGCGCGAATTGTGGAGGCGGTGGCCAACGCAGTGGAGGTGCCCGTAACCGTGAAAACGCGCCTGGGCTGGTCAGATCAGGAGATCAACATTTTGGATTTTGCCCACCGTCTGCAGGAGGCAGGGGCGCAACTGCTCACCCTGCATGCCCGAACACGCGCCCAAGGCTTCAACGGCAAAGCCCGCTGGGACTGGATCCGCCGCGTCAAACAGCACCTGCGCATTCCCGTCATCGCCAATGGGGATATTTTCTCGACAGCCGCAGCGGTGAAGTGTTTGGAGGAAACCGGAGCCGATGGGGTGATGTGCTCCCGCGGCACCATGGGCTATCCCTTTCTGGTGGGGGAAATCGATCACTTCCTGAAAACCGGTCAAGAAAGACCGGCCCCCACTCCCCTGGAGCGGATTCAAATGGCCTTAGAGCATCTGCGCGGTCTCTGGGAGTACAAGGGAGAACGTGGCATCCGTCAGGCCCGCAAGCACATGACTTGGTACATCAAAGACTTTGCCGGAGCCTCTCAATTCCGTGCTCTCCTCTGTCGCATTGAGACGGTGCAGGAAGGGGAAGCCCTGCTTCTTCAAGCCATGGAGCGCTGCCAAGAAGCCACACCTCGACCGGAAGAGGCCATTAAAACCACCGAGGAGGTCGACCTTCTCCCTGAAGCCGGTTGGGCGTAGCTCCAAGGATCCCCACAATTGGAAATTGCTTGGAAATCGCCGCACGTCTGCCTTGGCTGTAGCCTGTGGCCCCGAAAAAGGCTATTGCGCCTGCTGCTGGGACAGGGCTGCCACCAACTTTTCTCCCATTTCCTGGCAACCCACTAAAGTCATTCCCTCAGAGTAGAGGTCTGGGGTGCGGTACCCTTGCGCCAAAACGGCTTCTACCGCCTGTTCGATGCGGTCGGCAGCTTGCGGCTGATCCAGGGAGTAGCGGAGCATCAGGGCGCCGGAGAGCACCTGGGCAATGGGGTTGGCTTTGTCTTGTCCGGCAATGTCGGGAGCCGACCCATGTACCGGCTCGTATAGGCCGGGGCCAGAGGATCCCAGAGAGGCAGAGGGCAGCATACCAATAGAGCCGGTCAGCATGGCCGCTTCATCGGAGAGGATATCGCCGAAGAGATTGCCCGTGAGGATGACGTCGAACTGCTTGGGCCAGCGCACCAACTGCATGGCGGCATTGTCGATGTACAGGTGGGAAAGTTCCACCTCCGGGTACTCAGCCGCAATGACATTGACCCGCTCCCGCCACAGTTGCGACACCTCGAGAACGTTGGCTTTGTCCACCGAGCAGAGCTTGCGCCGGCGTTTGCGGGCCAGCTCAAAGGCAACTCGGGCAATCCGATCCACCTCAGCTTCGCTGTAGACCATGGTGTTCACGCCGCGCCGAGATCCTTGGGCATCCGTGAAGATTCCCTTGGGCTGGCCGAAGTAAATGCCCCCCGTCAGCTCCCGCACTACCACCAGGTCGATCCCCGAGATCACCTCTGGCTTCAGGGAGGAGGCCCCCACCAGTTGAGGGAAGACCTTCACCGGACGCAAGTTGGCAAACAGCCCCAGCCCCGCCCTCAAACCCAACAAGGCCCGCTCCGGGCGTTTCTCAGGAGGCAGAGCGTCGTACTTGAAGTCGCCGACAGCAGCCAGATAAACGGCATCGCTCTCTTGAGCCATTTTCAGGGTTTCTGCCGGCAAGGGATCCCCGGTCTGTTCGTAGGCGGCCCCGCCGATCAGGCCCTCTTGCCACTGAAGAGCAAATCCCATCTGCCGAGCAACTGCATCCAAAACGGCCCGTCCCACCCGCATGATTTCGGGGCCGATGCCATCTCCGGCAAGGGCTGTGATCCGATAGGTTCGAGCAGTTGAAGAAGAAGTGCTCATGAGCGGTCAAGCTGAAGATGAGGGCGTAGAGATACTACCATTTCGGCGGGCTGGCTCATCCCTTGGCACACAGGTTTGCAGACAACTCCTCTAAAAAGCTCTCCAAATAACAAAGTGCAGCCTGGCCCCCAACCTGCTGCACTCTGATGGTGATTCTGATGGTGATGATGACGATCAACCCATCAAGCGGGAGTCCCAGATGTTCTTTTAGAACAAGCCCAAGGTGACCCACTTATCCAAGGGCAAGGTGGCACCTATGCCCAGGTAGAGGGTGACCAAGGTGCCGATCAGGAACACCGTTGTCGCCACTGGGCGGCGCAAGGGGTTTTGGAACTTGTTGACGTTTTCGATGAAGGGCACAAACAAGAGACCCACAGGAATGGCAGACATCAGAGCAATTCCCAACAGCTTGTTGGGAGCAATCCGCAGGATGTGGAAGGCGGGGTAGAGATACCATTCCGGCAGAATTTCCAGAGGCGTAGCAAAGGGATCCGCCGGCTCACCCACGCCTGCCGGATCCATGACTGACAGGCCGACAATCACCCCAATAGTGCCCAGGATCACCACCGGAAACATAAAGAGCAAGTCGTTGGGCCACGCAGGCTCACCATAGGTCATGTGGCCCATGTTTTTCTTCAGCTTGGCTACAACTTTGGGGTTGTCTAGATCAACCTTGCGGGTAATGGCCTCGGTCGCTATCACCTGTTTTGAGACGGCCATGGGAGTTCTCCTTATCTAGGGACAAAAGTTCTGAAAAAGGGGCAGGTAAAGATCCCAGTTACCAGGAAAGTCAAAGGCGTCTGGGAGTCAAACCTTGCTCACAAAGGCCCAGAAATGCCTTGGCGGCGGATCATCAAAAAGTGCATGGTCATAAAGACCGCGGTCAGCCAGGGTAGCACGAAAGTGTGCAAGCTGTAGAAGCGAGTCAGGGTAGCTTGACCAACCGCTTCGCCACCCCGGATCAGTTGCACCAACAAGTCGCCCACCACCGGAATGGCACTGGGCACACCTGAGACGATCTTGACTGCCCAGTAGCCCACCTGATCCCAGGGCAGGGAGTAGCCGGTAACGCCAAAGGAGACGGTCAGCACCGCCAAGATTACACCGGTTACCCAGGTCAGCTCACGGGGCTTTTTGAATCCCCCTGTCAGATAGACCCGGAAGGTGTGTAGGATCATCATCAGCACCATCATGGAGGCGCTCCAACGGTGGATGGAGCGCAACAGCCAGCCGAAGTTCACCTGGGTCATGATGTAGTTCACCGATTCAAAGGCCTCAGCCACCGTAGGACGATAGTAAAACGTCATGGCGAAGCCGGTGGCAAACTGAATTAAGAAGCACACCAGCGTCACCCCGCCGAGGCAGTAGAAGATGTTAACGTGAGGCGGAATGAATTTCCCTGTTGCGTCGTCGACGAAAGGCGTAATCTCCAGCCGCTCGTCCAACCAGTCGTAAACTTTGCTCATAATGCCTGCAATTCTTGAAATTGGATCTCGAGGGCGGGGCAAGCCCACTCTACTCAGCAATGTAACACAATCTTTTAACACCATCCTGGCGTCGGGCTCAGCTTGGGGACGAAGATCTCGATCCCAGGAGGCCAGGCAAGTTTTCGATATTGCGTTTTGTTCATGTTTCTTAATGTTTTTTGGGATCGATGGTTGTGCAGAAGCCGAGATACACAGGGATCCGCTGGAGAGGGTGGGGGATCCGCATTGTCTTGCTTGGGTGTTTGCTCTGGGCGAGTTTGGGCATAGGCCCCTGTCCGGTGCAGGCCAGCCGCTGGGGAGAAGAGCAGCAACTGCTGGCGCAGGCTTGGGCCTATGTGGATCGGGCCTATGTGGATCCGGGGTTTAACGGGCAAAACTGGTGGCAGGTGCGGCAACGGTTTCTCTCCCGGCCCTTAAAGGAGCGCAAGCAGACCTATCAGGCCATCGAGGAGATGTTGGCCACTCTGGGGGATCCCTTTACTCGCTTTCTGGATAAAGAGCACTACCTCAGCCTGCAGACCTCCACAGCCGGCGAGCTGAGCGGTGTCGGCTTGCAGATTGCCATCGATGAGCAGGGGGCGGTGCGGGTGATTGCCCCCATGGAGGGCACTCCTGCCGAGCAGGCCGGGATCCAACCCCAGGATGAGATTTTGGCGGTGGATCGGGTGCCGGTGGCGGGGCTGAGCCTGGACGAAGTGGCCGAGCGGATGCGGGGGCGCAGCGGCACGCCGGTTACTTTGAAGCTGAGGCGGCAGGATCGCATTTGGGAGGTGGAGCTGGTACGCCAATCGATCACCATCAACCCCGTGCGCACCCGTTTTTTTGAGCTGCCTCAGGGATCGGTGGCCTACATTCGCCTCAGCCAGTTCAACGGCAATGCTGCCGCTCAAGTCCGCCAAGCCATTCGGGCCGCAGAAGCTCAAGGGGTGCGGGGCTACATTCTCGATTTGCGCAACAATCCGGGGGGACTCTTGCAGGCGGCCATTGAGATCGCCCGCTTCTGGATCCCCAAGGGTGACATTGTGCTGGTGACGGATCGCCACGGCATTCAAGACAGCATTCCCGCCACCGGCGAGGTGCTCACAGAGGCGCCGCTGGTGGTCTTGGTAAATCAGGGCAGCGCCAGTGCCAGTGAAGTGTTGGCCGGGGCACTTCAGGACAGTGGGCGAGCTCAACTGGTAGGAACGCGCACCTTTGGCAAGGGTCTGATTCAATCCCTGCTGGAGCTGGCAGATGGATCGGGGCTGGCGGTGACCACGGCCAAGTACCTCACCCCCAGCGGCCACGACATTCATCGCCAGGGGATCCAGCCCGATGTGGTGGTGGCGGAGGGATCCGTTCCCCTGACGGCAGAAACCTTGGCCGGGCCGGAGGACATCCAGCTGCAGCGAGCCTTGGAGTTGTTGGGGCAGACCCAAGGGATCCCGGTGGCCAAAAGCGGGTGAGGGAGGAGATCCCGCTCCAGACCCAGATCTCAATCGTTGGCATTAGGATTTGGATTCCTGTTTGTTTTCAATTCGTTTTAGGATCAGAGGCAGGGTTTCCCGTCCAGCGCTGATCTCTGACTCTGTCCGCTCCCGCCCGCATGAACGCCATCCAGCAATTTCACCACTTTTTCAACTGCTGCATTGGGGCTTGGCGCACAGAGCGCACCTACCATTACCTAGACCGTGGCGAGGTGGAGCGCTCCCGCACCGAGTTCACCATTCGCACTCTCACCCCTGAGCTCAAGCACAAGGTGCTCACCGACAACAACTACCCCAACCACAACGTGGATGGTTTTTTGGGCTTTCACTTGGCTTTTGAGACCGTTTCCGAAAAGGGTGAGGAGGCCGGGCAAGAGCTGAACATGCTGTTTGTCCCTCGGCAGGAAACCCCCCTGGGGCTGCAGGGAGACTACCTGCGGGATCGGGCCTACGAGGAAGATCGCCCGATGGTGGCGGCTTTCCGGTTTGATCCCGGATCCCTGCAACTGGTGATGACCACCACCTACACTCGTGTGGTTGCCGTAGATACCATCACTCTACTGAATCCGCGCCTGCGCCTGCGGCAGATCCTTACCTACCAACGTCCCCCTCAGGGTCAGCCTTTGCAGGAGCTGTTGCTGGTGGGGTTTGGGGTAGAACAGAAGCTGACCTAGCCTGCGGATCCTGAGCATGACGCTTCCCAAAGACCTGAGATTGTCTCAGCACTTGGCTCTGATCCAGTTGAGGTTCGAGCGAGGACAATACCGGCAGGCGCTAGAGGAGGTTAAGCAGGCCCAAAGCCGCTATCCGCAGTCGGGTAAGCTACGGCTCTGGCAGGCCCTGGCCCAAGAAGCCCTTGGCGAAACGCAGGAGGCCATCCTGTTGGCCCAAACCTTGCTGCGCAACCCAGATCCAGAAGTTGCCCAGCAGGCTCGCTATGTCTTGGGTATCTGGCAAGCCCCTCGTCTGCGGCGTCCGGCGGAGTGGTTGAGCGAAATTCCCGATCTCAGCCGGCTGGAGGAAGCTGATCCCCCAGAGTACCGCTTGGCCTATGGGCGCTCCCAACGCAAAGGCCCTTCCCCAAGATCTGGGGATCCCCTCAGCCGCCGGGCAGCGGATCCCCCGTTGGACACTAAGCCCCTCATCTGGGTGTTGATCGGGATCCTCTCGACCCTGCTGGCCGTGATGGCTTGGCTGCCCTAGAGGGGGGTATAACCCTCGCCGCTGCTGGGTTAGTGGGGAGCATGCCTCTAACCCCCAAAACCCTGAACTTTGCTG
>NZ_JANSIM010000283.1:0-1325 GCF_047502655.1 Synechococcus sp. R5-12
GGCACTAGATCCTAAGTCTAGCGCGTCTGCCGTTCCGCCACGTCACTCTCACCCATGCTAGCTCGCCCTCTGGGCCAGGGCGACCTGTAGGGCAGCAGTCTCAGCATCATCGTCATCTCGAATCGGAATCCCGCTCCAAGTCGCGAAAAAGAGGTGTGCTCAGGTAGCGTTCCCCAAAACTAGGCTGGATCATTACAATCCGCTTGCCAGCGTTTTCCGGTCGCCGCCCCACCTGGATGGCTCCCGCCAAGGCAGCCCCAGTGGAAATGCCGGAGAGGATCCCTTCTTCTTTGGCCAGGCGCCGGCTGTAAACCATGCTCTCTTCATCTTCCACTGGGATCACCTCATCCAGCAGGTCGCGCCGCAGCACATCAGGCACGAATCCCGCTCCGATCCCTTCAATGCGATGAAAGCCGGGCCGTCCACCACTCAAGACGGCACTGGCCTTGGGTTCAACGGCCACCAGTCGAATGGCTGGGTTTTTCCCCTTCAAAAACTCGCCCGCCCCCGTGATGGTGCCGCCGGTACCTACCCCTGCCACCAGGATATCCACTTGACCATCGGTATCTTCCCAAATTTCCGGGCCGGTGGTTCTGGCATGGATCCGGGGGTTGGCGGGATTGGTGAACTGGCCCAACATGTAAGCGTTGGGAGTGCGGCGGACGATCTCTTCAGCCTTCCAGATGGCTTCCCCCATGCCGCCGGCGCTACTGGCCAGGTGCACCTCTGCTCCGTAGGCTTTCAACAGCAGTCGCCGCTCCAGGCTCATGCTCTCAGGCATGACGATGATGAGCCGGTAACCCTTGGCAGCAGCGGCCATGGCCAGGCCAATGCCGGTATTGCCAGAGGTGGGCTCCACCAAGATGGTCTTGCCGGGGGTGATCAAACCGGCCTGTTCGGCAGCCTCGATCATGCTGACGGCAATGCGGTCTTTCACCGAAGCGGCAGGGTTAAAGCTCTCCAATTTCACCACGATCTCGGCCAGGCACCCCTCCGATTGCGGGATCCGATTCAACCGCACCAGCGGGGTGCGACCGATGAGCTGGGTGATGTTGGCGGCGATTTTCATGGCTAACAAAAAGGAAGAAACCATCGCGGCAGTGGGCCCTAGCCCTTAACTCCGGAGCAACCAAGGGCCTTACGCGAGGCTAACCCTTGAATAAGCTCCTTGGCGTGCCCCTTTCAGCTTACTAGCGCAGGAGCCCCGCCCTCTGTCCACAGGGCGAGGGTCGGGAAGAATGCGGAGTTACGATGATATAACCATGACCCAAGTCCTGACCATTTCCTGCAAGCTCAAGGTGTCCCAGTCGCAAGCCGCAAAGTTG
>NZ_JANSIM010000047.1:0-4767 GCF_047502655.1 Synechococcus sp. R5-12
TTCCTGAACCATGTTCAGGAGAGTTCAGCGTGAATGTATCAGAAACCGCTACAATCCAAATCTCAACGAGGCTAAAAGCAACCATGGCACAAGCACTGGAACTCAATACCGAGAACGTCGAGAAAGTCCTGAACGAGCTGCGTCCTTACTTGATGGCCGATGGGGGCAATGTGGAATTGGTGGAAATCGATGGCCCGGTGGTCAAGCTGCGCTTGCAGGGGGCCTGTGGAGCCTGCCCCAGCTCGACCATGACTCTAAAGATGGGCATTGAGCGCAAGTTGCGGGAGAGCATTCCCGATATTTTGGAGGTGGAGCAGGTATTCTGAGGGGCCCTGTAAGTTTTTGTGAGATTCCTTTAGGGTTCTTTATCATGTGTTGGATTATGTGCCTTGATAAATAGCCTCGGGTGGCTCTCTGCTCCCCACTTCTTTCTTCTGTGCCTTCTTCAGAGCTAGCGCATGTCTGTTCTCCTCTCCATCGCCATTCTCGCCCTGCTGATCCTGGTGCATGAGGCAGGGCACTTTGCGGCAGCCAAACTCCAAGGGATCCACGTCAACCGCTTCTCGCTGGGGTTTGGGCCGGTGTTGTGGCGATACCAGGGCAAGGAGACAGAGTACGCCATTCGCGCCCTGCCGCTGGGGGGCTACGTGGGCTTTCCTGACGAGGATGAACATTCCCCCTACCCGCCCGACGACCCGGATCTGCTGAAAAACCGCCCCGTGCTGGATCGCCTGGTGGTGATGAGTGCAGGGGTGATGGCCAACCTGCTCTTCGCCTATCTGGTGCTGGTGTTGATGTTTGCTTGGGTGGGGATCCCCTCGGTAACGCGCATCCATCCCGGCATTCTCATCCCTCAGGTGATGCCCGATAGCCCGGCGGAGCGGGCCGGCCTGAAGGCAGGGGATGTGGTGTTGCAGGCAGCCGATCGCGATTACAGGGGGATTGCCGACGAGACGGCGGCCTTGGCAGCTCTGAACGATTTTCAGGTGCTGATCCGCAGCAGCGAGAACCGGCCCATTCCCCTGGAGGTGCAGCGTGGGGAAGGGGATCCCCTGCAGTTGACGGTGATCCCGGCGGCGCGGGGAGAGACGGTGGCCATTGGGGTGACCTTGGCCCCCAATCAAGAGGTGACCTTGCGCCCCGCCCAGAGCGTGGCCGAGATCCTCACGGAGGCGGGAAATGCCTACCAGCGGGTGGTGATGCTCAATCTGAACGGCTTGCGGCAGTTGCTGCAGAATTTCCAAAGCACGGCTGCTCAGGTCTCCGGCCCGGTGGGGATCGTCAAGATTGGGGCGGATCTGGCCCGCGATGACGCCGCCAGCCTGTTTAATTTCACCGCTTTGATTAGCATTAATCTGGCCTTTCTCAACCTGTTGCCCCTGCCCGCCTTGGACGGGGGACACATTGCCTTTTTGATCCTGGAGGCGATTCGCGGCAAACGGCTGCCCAAGCATCTGGAGGAGCGGGTGATGCAGACGGGCTTGGTGTTGTTGCTGGGATTGGGGGTGGTGCTGATCTTCAAAGACACCCTCGCCATTGTCACCGGGTCGGGCTAGGGGAAGATGGCCAGCAAACGGGCCCTGCGCCAGCGAGCTTTGGAGATCCTGCTCCGGCTGAAGCGCCACTACCCCAACTCCACCTGTGCCCTCCACTACCAGACGCCGCTGCAGCTCTTGGTGGCAACCATCCTCTCGGCTCAGTGTACGGATGAGCGGGTGAATCAGGTAACGCCAGAGCTGTTTCGTCGCTTCCCGGATGCCCAGGCCCTGGCGACAGCGCCGCGAGAGGAGATCGAGGCTCTCATCCATTCCACCGGCTTCTATCGCAACAAGGCCAAACACATTCAGGAAGCCTGCCGCAGGATCTTGAGCGATTTTGGTGGCCAAGTGCCCCGCACCATGCCGGAGCTGCTCACCCTACCCGGCGTAGCCCGCAAGACGGCCAATGTGGTGTTGGCTCATGCTTTTGGCATCCATGCCGGGGTTACCGTCGATACCCATGTTAAGCGCCTCAGCCGCCGCCTCGGCCTCACTGAGCACGAGGATCCCGTGCGCATCGAAAAGGATCTGATGCAGTTGTTGCCGCAGGCGGATTGGGAGAACTGGTCTATCCGTCTGATCGACCACGGGCGGGCCATCTGCACTGCCCGCAGGCCTCTGTGCCAGCAATGTTTTTTGGCGGATCTCTGCCCCAGCGCTCCTCTTCTGGGATCGGCTGCACCGGCCGAGAAAACGGATAAAAAAGCTACCAAAGCCTCGCCGGCCTGAGATGATGGTTTCTAGGCGCCCCGCGTGGCTGAGCCCCCCATTCTTCCGGCGCTTGTTTTGGCCGCCTCTCGCCCTAGAATAAGCTCCATGCAGGATAAACCCATGTCAGTCGCGCCCCCCGTTCTGGTCATTGCCGGCCTGACGGGATCCGGGAAAACTTTGGCCATCCAGCAGTTGGAACAACTGGGGTACACCGGCCTAGAAGGGATCCCGCCTGCCCAGGTGATCCCCTTGGTTGAGGCGATGCGGACCCATCACGCTGCTTTGGCCATCAGCTTGAATCTCCACGCCCAGGAGTACCGGGATCAAGTTCCCACCCTGGCTGCTTGGGTGCAATCGCAAGGGATCCCTTTCCTATTCTTGGAGGCCCGCTCCCCAGTGTTGCTCAACCGTCTCAGCGCCCACCGCCGTCCCCATCCCTACGGGGAAGCTGCCGGTTTGTGGGAGGCCATTGAGCAAGAGCGGCTGGCTCTGGCCCCGGTGCGGGAACGCTGCACCCACTGGTTGGATACCTCCGACCTCAATGCCCAGCAACTGCGGCAGCAATTGCAAGCTTTGGTGCAAGGGATCCCCCAGCCCCTCAACCTAAGGCTGGTCAGCTTCGGTTTCAAATACGGCGTTCCCCCCGATGCCAACTTGCTGTTCGATGTGCGTTTTTTGCCCAACCCCTTCTTTCAGCCCCATCTGCGTCGCCTCACTGGGCAGGATCCCCTGCTGCAGGAGTTCTTGTTTGCGGATCCCATCACACAATCCACCTACCAGCACATCTTGTCCCTGATCAAAGCGTTTTGGCCCCACTACCGCGCAGAGCGTCGCCCCCACCTGACTTTGGCCATCGGCTGTACCGGCGGCCAGCACCGCTCGGTGGCCCTGGTGGAGCGCCTGGCCCAGGATTTGCAGCCTTGGACTGTCCCTGCCGGCAACCACGCCCTTCCCGACCTGAATGTTCAGGTTCAGCATCGCCATCTGCTCGACTCTCAGCGGGAGCTGGAAGCCCGCTTTGGCCCGGCGCCCGGCGAAGCCGGCGTTGCCCAGCAACAGGTTAGGATCCCTTTGGCCGGCGTTCCTGCACCTTCCCATGCCTAAGCCTGTGCCCAGCAACAAGTCCGCCGCTTGGGGCATTCGCCGCCGCAAGGCTGCTTGGCCGGGAAGTGGCTGGAAATGGCTCTTTCCCGGTTTAGCCGTTAAACGCTGGCTGAGCCTGGCGGTTGGGGGCGTGCTGCTGATGGTGCTGGGCATTGCCATCTGGACGGAGTTGACCCCCATCTTTCGTCTGAAGCGGCTGATCGACATCACCCTGCGCCTGATCACCACTTGGATCCCGAACAACATCAGTGGCCCCCTGGTGACTGGGATCGGGCTGGTGATGGTGGTGCTGGGGTTTCGCAGCGCCATGCGCTCCATCGAGGATGTGCTGATCCCCGAGGGAGATGAGGCGCTGGTGGATAAGCTCTTGTCGCGGCGGCGTCTCAGCCGTGGTCCCCGCATTGTGGTGCTGGGGGGCGGTACCGGCCTCTCCAACCTGCTGCGGGGTCTGAAGCGCTACAGCTCCAACATCACAGCCATTGTCACGGTGGCCGATGACGGGGGATCCTCAGGGCGTCTGCGGCGGGAGATCGGCGTTTTGCCCCCCGGCGATATCCGCAACTGCCTCACTGCTCTGGCCAACGAGGAAAAGCTGCTCACCGAGCTGTTTCAATATCGCTTCCAGTCGGGGGAAGGGCTAAGCGGCCACAGCTTCGGCAATTTGTTCATCACTGCCCTCACCGCGGTAACCGGCGGCGACTTGATTCGGGCCATCACTGCCACCTCGCAAGTCTTGGCCATTCAGGGGCGGGTGCTGCCGGCCACCCTGGCGGATGTTACCCTCTGGGCGGAGCTGAGCGATGGCCGCCGCGTGGTGGGAGAGTCCAACATTGCCAAAGCCGGAGGACGCATTTGCCGAATCGGCTGTGACCCCCCCAACCCTCCCGCCCTACCGGAAGTCATCGAGGCTATTGAGGCGGCAGAGTTTGTGGTGCTGGGGCCGGGTAGCCTCTACACCAGCATCATCCCTAACCTGTTGGTACCGGAAATTGTGGAAGCTCTGGCCAAAAATATGGCCCCCCACATCTACGTCTGCAACATCATGACCGAGCCGGGGGAAACCGACGGCTATACCGTTGGGGATCACGTCATGGCTCTGGATCGGGTGGCAGGAGTGCGCCTATTTGACGGCGTGCTGGTGCAGCGGGAGCCACCTTCCCCGCGCGCTTTGGAGCATTACCGCCGCAGCGGTTCTGAGTTTGTGGTGCTGGATCCCGACAAACTGGCTTACCTGGGCTGCCGTGCCGTTTTGGCTAACGTCATGCAAGAGGATCCAGAGACCGGCTTAGTGCGCCACAACCCCGAACGCTTGGCTGCAATGCTGATGCGCTGGTTCGACAGACATCGCCCCCTCTAGCTTTGCCCAGGATGTCCTGATACATTCACGCTGAACTCTCCTGAACATGGTTCAGGA